>JAOARS010000443.1 GCA_025210415.1 Marinifilum sp.
AAATGTCTCAGCAAGCTTACGATAAACTGAATTACTATTTTTCATTGCAACCAGCCTTGGCTAAAAGTTTCCGAAGCGAACAAGAGAGAGAAATCAGAGTTGTTCAAATGTTGTTAAGTTTGGCCGAAATGGGAGAGCAAACAGAATTAAAAGATGAAACTCAGCAAAAATTCGAATTTTTATTCAAATCGTATACGGAATAATATCAAATGCAATAATTAAATGGACTAAAATAAAAAATAGAGTTTTTGTAAAAAATACAAGTGACCGTCAAAATATTGGCGGTCATTTTTTTTATTTCAGGTTTCGTCATTAATCTGATATAGTTGGTAAAGGAAAAGTGCATATCAATGTTAGATTTATGGTAGAACGAAGCTTTGTTTTAAGATTTTTTCACATAATTAAAATCAATACTTTTTTCGGAAAGTAGTATCTTCGGTGCTTAATCACCATTATTAAAACCCTTATTTAAACTGAAATGAGCAAATATCAAAAAATCAATGTGCTTGTTGGTTGGCTGTCTTTCGCAATAGCAGCTATTGTTTATCTTCTAACGCTTGAGCCTACTGTAAGTTTTTGGGATTGCGGAGAGTTTATTACTGCATCGTATAAGTTGGAAATTGGCCATCCTCCTGGAGCGCCTTTTTTCATGTTACTGGCTCGATTTTTTGCATTGTTTGCCGGAGGAACCGAGAATGTGGCTTTGATGATCAATGCCCTGTCGGGAATGGTTAGTGCCTTTACCATTCTTTTCTTGTTTTGGACCATAACTCATTTGGCAAAAAAACTTGTTGTTAATGGCGAGGAGCCAAAAGGAATCTGGATTTGGAAAGTAATGGCTGCTGGTTTTATAGGAGCAATGGCTTATACATTCTCTGATACTTTCTGGTTTTCGGCTGTGGAAGGAGAGGTGTATGCAACATCATCCTTGTTTACAGCTGTTGTTTTCTGGTGCATATTAAAATGGGAAAATGAGTCGGGTAAAGCTTTTGCCAACCGATGGATAATTTTAATAGCTTATTTAATGGGTTTGTCGATAGGGGTTCATCTTCTTAACCTGTTGGCGATTCCGGCAATTGTAATGGTGTATTATTTTAAGAATTACACACCTACCAGGAATGGAATTGTAAAAGCTCTTGCTTTGGCTGTTTTATTACTTGGTGGAGCAATGTATGTAATTATTCCGGGAGTGGTTAAGCTTGCATTCCTGTTCGATTTGTTCTTTGTAAATGTAATAGGCTTGCCTTTTAATTCAGGCTTAATCATTTTTATTTTGGCAATTGTTGCCGGAATAATTTGGGGGGTGCGTTATACCATTCAAAAGCAAAAAGTTCTGGCAAATACCGTTTTAATGGCATTTGCAGTTGTTTTAATAGGATATTCTTCCTACGCCTTAATTATGATTCGTTCTAATGCAAATCCTGCTTTAGACCAAAATAATCCGGAAGATTTACAAACCTTACTTTCTTATTTAAACAGAGAACAATACGGAGATACTCCATTAATTTATGGGCAGTATTTTAATGCACCTTTAGATGAGAATGAAAGATATGTAAAGGATAAAAATGTATACATCAAGAAAGATGGGAAGTATGTTGTTTCTTACGAAAAAAAGAAAGCAAACTTTAAAGATTCTCATAAATCAATATTTCCAAGAATGCATACAAAAGGTATGACTGGAAAGAATCATATTGAGTATGCCAAATGGGCTGGAATTCATCCTGATCAGAAAGAAAAGCCAAGCTTTGCTCAAAACTTGAAATACTTCTTCTCTTATCAGGTAAACTACATGTATGTTCGATATTTCCTGTGGAATTTTGCAGGACGACAGTCAGACAAGCAATCATATGGAGGTGTAGTTGAAGGAAACTGGATATCGGGAATACCTTTTATAGATAACTTGCGTTTGGGCGATCAGTCCTTGCGACCGGATCATATGAAAAACAATCGAGGAAACAACAAGTATTATTTTCTTCCTTTGTTATTGGGCATAGCAGGCTTATTATATCAGTACAAAAGAAATAAAGCGGGACAAAAAGATTTTTGGGTAATTATGCTGCTATTTGTATTTACCGGGCTGGCAATTGTATTGTATCTAAATCAACCGCCATTACAACCACGCGAAAGAGATTATGCTTATGCAGGTTCGTTTTATGCCTTTGCCATTTGGATTGGTTTGGGATTTTTAGCCGTTTTAGAAGTCAGCAAGAAGTTTTTAAAATCAGAGAAAATTGCAGTACCATTTGTTTTTGCTCTTTGTTTTACTGCGGTACCAGGCTTAATGGCTCAACAAAATTGGGATGATCATGACAGATCGGGAAGATATTTGGCTCGTGACATGGCATACAATTATTTGAATTCGTGCGAGCCAAATGCCATTTTATTTACCATGGGCGATAATGATACTTTTCCTCTTTGGTATTTGCAAGAAGTTGAAGGAGTACGAACCGATGTACGTGTTTGTAACCTCAGTTACCTGTCAACCGATTGGTACATCGACCAAATGAAACAGCAGAATTACGATTCGTCGCCACTTCCAATATCAATGACAAAGAATCAGTATCAGGAAGGGAAAAGAGATGTAGTTTATTTGGTGGACGATCCAAGATTAAAGGCATATGTTGAAAAATACAATGGCTTGGATATTAAAGAAGCTTTGGAATACGTTCTTAGCGATAAAGAAAGCACAAAAAAAATATATGGATACGATGAAAAGATAGATCATTTTCCTGCCAGCAAATTCAGAATGCGAGTTGATAAAGAACAAATTTTAAATACCAGTACGCTTAACATGAAAGATTCTGCTTTAATTGTTGACCAATTGGAGTGGGAGGTGAAAGGAAATTATATCGAGAAGGCTGGTTTGACTTTGTACAATATGCTACTTGAGAACAATTGGAAACGGCCAATGTATTTTGCAGTTACGGTTCCTTCCAGTGGATATTATGGATTGGAAAAATATTTTCAGTTGGAAGGGTTTGCCTATCGCTTGGTTCCGATCGAAACTGTAAATGAAGATGGACAGGTTGGTAGAATAAACGGATCGAAAATGTATACCAACATGCTCGAAAAATTCAAATGGGGAAATATCGAAAAGCCTGATGTTTATTTGGATGAAACCTGTTCCCGAATGACATTGAGTATGCGAAACAATTACTTGCGATTGGCAGAATCCTTAATGGATGAGAAAAAGCGTGATTCGGCAGTAATGGCACTGGATAAGTGCTTGGAAATGATACCAAATGAAAGAGTTTCTCTTGATTATTGGGGTGTTTTAATTGCAAAAGCATATTATCGAGCAGCCGAATACGAAAAAGCAAATCAGTTAATAGAACAGATTTCGGAACGATTGGTACAAGAGTTGGATTATTTTGCAAGCCTTAGGCCAGTATCAACATCGGAATTTCCGCGCTCGCAAAACAGGAATTTATACTTAATGCAGGAGTTGTATCAGATAACTGCCAGATATGAACAAACTGATTTGAACAAGAAAATTGAATTGGAATTTAAGAGATTGTTAGGAAATTATAAGAATGGATAATCATGTGACTTCCATTGGGCAAATGTTAAAATTATAAGCGAATGAAATTAAGGTGGTTGAGGGCGCCGGGAATAATGAAGCTATTGTTTCCGAACTTTGTGTGGCGGTACAATTCGGATGAAAAGAAGGTTTATCTGACTTTTGATGACGGACCAATTCCTGAATCTACTTTATGGACTTTAGATTTGCTAAAAGAGAAAAGTGTAAAAGCAACTTTCTTTTGTGTTGGTGATAATGTACGCAAATATCCCGATTTGTATCGTAGAATTGTGGAGGAGGGCCATGCTGTTGGAAATCACACTCACAATCATCTTAAAGGTTGGTATAACAACACTCAAAAGTATATCGAAAATGTAATATTGGCTTCAGAATTTATTGAATCAAAGCTTTTTCGTCCACCCTATGGTTTGATTAAACGTTCGCAGGCAAAATACCTGAAAACTGATTATAAAATTATAATGTGGGATATTTTAAGTGGAGATTACAGGCAAGATATTTCTCCGGAAAGATGTTATCGGGATGTTATGAATAAGATCCGTCCGGGGTCTATTCTTCTTTTCCATAACCATAAAAAATCTGAGAAGAACATGCGTTATTCGGTGCCTCGCTTAATAGATGAACTGCACAAGCAAGGATACGAATTTGGGATTTGTCATTAGAAAATTACAAATTCATTGCCTATCAGTCAGGATAACTCCAATTGAATCCTTAAATTTGCTGTCGATCAAACTTTTAATACCATTTTATAACAGAATCATCTTTACTGATATTTAATGATAATGAGTTAGGATGATGATATTCAATTTATTTGACAGATGAGAGTACTTCTTTTGGGGTCTGGAGGCCGTGAGCATGCATTCGCATGGAAATTTAAGCAAAGCAAAAAACTGGAAAAACTTTTTGTAGCACCTGGAAATGCAGGTACAGCAGAAATTGCAGAAAATGTTAATATAAATCCAAACGATTTTGAAAGCATTAAGAAATTTGTTTTGGACAATAGTATTAATATGCTTGTTGTTGGCCCTGAAGATCCGTTGGTAAATGGAATTCACGATTTCTTTTTAAATGATGATGATATCAAGAAAATTCCGGTTATTGGCCCTGAAAAATTAGGTGCTCAGTTGGAAGGAAGTAAAGACTTTGCGAAGGAATTCATGTTTCGCCACAATATTCCTACTGCTGCCTATAAGAGTATAACCAACGAAAATTTAGAAGAAGGTTTGGCTTTTCTTGAAACAATGAAAGCTCCTTATGTGTTGAAAGCAGATGGTTTGGCAGCAGGTAAAGGTGTTTTAATCATAGAAGATATTGATGAGGCTAAAAACGCTTTGAAAGAGATGTTGGGAGGAATGTTCGGAGATGCTGGAAATCGAGTTGTTATCGAAGAATTCTTGTCAGGTATTGAACTTTCAGTTTTTGTTTTAACCGATGGAAAATCATATAGAACCCTTGCTGAAGCTAAAGATTACAAGAGAATTGGAGAAGGCGATACCGGATTAAATACTGGCGGTATGGGAGCAATTTCTCCGGTACCTTTTGCAAAGGGTGATTTTATGCAAAAAGTGGAAGAACGTGTTATTGTTCCTACCATTGAAGGATTGCAAAAAGACAATATTCCTTACAAAGGATTTGTATTTATTGGACTAATGAACGTTGAAGGTGATCCGTATGTAATTGAATACAACGTTCGCATGGGCGATCCGGAAACGGAAGTTATTATGCCACGTGTAAAATCAGATTTGTTGGATTTAATGGTAGCTGTTTCGAAACAAGAATTGGATAAGGCTAATTTTGAAATGGATTCACGAACTGTTTCGACAGTGATGTTGGTTTCGGGTGGCTATCCGGAAGCTTATGAGAAAGGAAAAGCGATTAAAAATCTTGAAAAAGTTGAAGGAAGTATTGTTTTTCATGCCGGAACTGCAAATTCTAATAAAGATGTTGTTACAAACGGAGGTAGAGTAATCTCGGTTAGTTCATATGGAAAAAATATGGAGGAAGCATTGTCATCATCTTTCAAAAATGCTGAATTAATCGATTTTGAAGGCAAATATTATCGTAGAGACATCGGCTTCGACTTATAAATATTAAGCTTATTTGCGGTTCCCAAATATTAGGGGAGCCGTATTTAATTTTTTCTTCATGTTGCTAAAAACACTTAAAGGAAGGCATTATTTGCTATTGGTATTTGTACCGATTTTCCTGTTGTTGTTATGGATTAAGGCTTTTATTTCTCCAATAACATTAACGGGTAGTCAAAGTCAAATGCCACTTTATGAACTATTGCAAAGTGTTACAGGAGGCAGCATTCTTGCATTAAACATTGTTGGCGGAATTGTTCTTATTCTTTTGTCGCTATTGGTGGTTCGGCTAAATGAGAAATACATTTTTATTAGGCAAAGAACTGATTTACCTGCCTTTGTTTTTGCCTTAATTGCTACGGGAACAGTTTCTTTATATGGCATGCATCCAGCTCTGCTTGCAAGTTTTCTGCTGTTTTTTGCTATCGATTCTGTTTTTGCCGTTTATCATGGCTCCAGAACTTTGGCCAAATCGTTTGAATCAGGTTTGTTTATAGGTTTGGCAACAATTACATATTTATTTTCAGGAGTATACCTACTTTGGTTTTGGATTGCACTGGCTTTTTTAGGGTATTTTCGGGTGCGTGAGATTTTTGCTGGCTTAGTAGGGTTTTTAATGCCAATATTTGTTATTGCCAGTTGGTATTATATCAATGATAACTTAGGGACATTAATCCAAACAATTGGTTCATTATTTAATTTTGAATTTAAAGCAGAATTTTCTCTGTTCCAGAAAGTTTATTGGGGAATTTTAGCTGCTTTTGTACTATTGTCTTCAGTATTTATGGCTAATGTTGTTGAAGAGAAAAAGATCAGCTCACGTAAGTATTTTATGATCTTGTTTGTTTTCTTTTTGCTGGCCATTGGCAATTATTTTCTTTTTTCGGCAACAGGCACAGAACTTTATTTTCTGTTGTTGATTCCTGTAACATTCATCATCAGTCACTATTTTGTTTTAAGCAGATATTCCTGGGCTGTAGAAGTGTTGTTTGCAGTTTTTATTATTTCCAGTCTTTTGGTTCGTTTTATTGGATAAAAAAAATGCCAACTCAAGTACGAGCCAGCATCTTTTATAACAAAGTGATTGTGATTATTTTTCAATAATATTATCGGTGTCGAATGAAGTTGCAATCAAATCATTTTTTTCATTATCGGTAACAGTAAAGATAATATCATTGTAATCTTTATCACCACCAGGTAATTTGATATCTTCAAAACTAAGTACAATATCTTTACAGTTTTTCTCTATAAACAAAACGTGTTGCTGATTTCCAAATTCATTAAGATCTGTATTGGTGTAGTGCTTGTAAATACCATTGGTAGTTGTTCCGTTCTTCCAACCTTTGGCAATTAAACAGAATCCGATTACTGTATTTTCAGGGAAAGCAGCATCTCCTAACTGAACTCTGTCTCCGGAAGTTAATCCACCACCTTCTCCTACTTTCGAAACATTAGGAAATAGCATGTGAAGCACAACTTCATCTTCTCCTGTAGGCGGATTATCGGCAGGATAAGTGTAGTATGCCAAGGAGTTTCTCCACCCGGCACCCTCATCAATAAAAGTTAAGTATACCGGAGATTCTTTCTTTAATTTCAGAATCAGGTTATTATCGTCTTTAAATAAATCTGCCTGGGCATCTCGATTATCTTTACCAGCCGGGAACATTGCAATAATATTATCAACCAAAGTAGGACATGGTTTTGTTGGAATAACTCCTCCCGGAACACCTTCATCTATTTCAATACTTAAAATTTTAAGGCCACCGGTTCCCGCAGCTACAAAAATGCAACTGTCCTTTGATTCTACAAAGTTTACCGAAGCATCAAAATCCATATTTCCCATCAACAGAACTTCATCATCAATATCAGGAATAATAGCTCCAACATAAAGTCCGGCTCCACCATTTCCAATCAATAAAAGTTCATCATTTAAAGATACAGAGTTTGTAACATAGTCTTCATCTAATTCTCCTTCAGGAGTTGCAGGACGATCGATATGCTCTTTTAAATCTCCATTTAGTTCTCTGATATCAAGCCCGCCTTCATTTAAGGCTGCAAGTAATAAATTGTCAGTTACATCAATTTCTGTTTTCGATTCAGCAGTTACAGGCCCGTTAAGGTTAATAAATTCAGGTCCTGATAAATCTGTAATAGCGAATTTATGCAATTGTGGAGTTGTACCTTCTAAAACATAAACATGATCAGTATTAATTGCTACAGATCTTGCATCCTTAATGTCTTTATATCCTGCTAAAGTAAAATTGTGGTTTAGTACTGTAAGTTTTCCATCAGA
This sequence comes from Marinifilum sp., assembly GCA_025210415.1. Taxonomy (GTDB): domain Bacteria; phylum Bacteroidota; class Bacteroidia; order Bacteroidales; family Marinifilaceae; genus Marinifilum. The sequence goes on from JAOARS010000443.1 coordinate 7,916, forward strand.
ACCGCTTGTAACATAAATATAATCATCATCTACCTTTACATCGGTTGCCACGTAAGAGGCAATATCGTATGTGTTTGATACGAATAATATTTGTCCGGAAGGACTAATTTCCAATTCAATTAATATGGCTGGCGATTCGTAAAGGAAACCTGGATCGTCCATATCATGAGCTCCGGCTAAATACAATTTTCCATTATGGTAATCTACAGCACTCACATCAACATCATGAAACATTGCCTGAGCTTGAAGTTTAGGCTTTGTTTTATCTGTAATATCAAATAGTTCAACTCCACCATTGTATTCAGGGCCTTTTGTATTGTAGGTTACAAAAGCCATATCATCAACAATTTTAACATGTGTTGCCTGAACGTATTCTCCTTTTACTTTAGGGGCATTAACCTCTGCTCTTAATTTAAAAGCATAGTTTTTGGTAGGGTCAATTTCAAAATCAGACTTTAAAGCTTTGGTTTTTCCTTTAGCAATATCATTTACGATTACCAGTTCGTCACTGTAAGTTACACGAGAACTTAAATCTGAAGCATTGTTTGTAATGCTTACCTGAATTGCGTCATCTTTTTCCTGTGGTTTTTCAGGCTCTTTAAAGTTATCATTTGAACATGACGAAATAATAGCAATCAAAAAGATAAAAAAGAGTAAATACTTTTTCATAATTATATGGATTTTAATAAGTGAATCATATTTAATAATAAGCAATTTACATTCTTTAATTGAAACAGAGATGTTGATTATGGTAAAATAATTGAAAGCTTTGACAAAAGTTAGTTTTTCTTTTGTCAAAAAATGCAATAACCTGTTTGTTATTGCTTTAGGATTTGTTGTTTTTAAAATGTTTTTTTATCCATTTTGGAAGCAGATAAACTCCAACAAACAAATAGGGATAATATGATATTAAACGCCAGATTAAAGCCATACTTGCAGCAAGTCCGGCAGTAGGTAAAAAGTCTCCTAAATATTGAGTAAAAACCCATTCTGAAAATCCACTTCCGCCGGGAGTAGGACTTACAAGCATCATGATCCACATTACCAACTGTCGGGCAAAAATCATAATATGATCGGTAAAAGTATATCCTTCAAGCATAAATGCAAGCAGCATTGCATTTACCACCCAATACCTTGCAGTCCACGACCAAAATGTTGCCATAAATGCTTTAAACCAGAATAAAAATGGTTTTCTTCTCAGTTCCTTTGAACTTTCGATAATATCGCTACCAGCTCTGTTGGCACCATGTTTCCATTTTCTAAGTACAGGAAGTTTAAATATCCATAAAAGCAACCATTTTAATCCTCTTGGATTCCAAAACAATCCATACGTAAGAACAATTAAATAAATTAATTTTACAAGATATCCGCCTAAAGCAAAATACAATAAAGAATCAAGCCAAAGAGAATGTTCCGGAGATGTTATCATGAATAACTGTTTTACATTAAGCAGTAAAATCAGTAAAGGAAACATGGTTATGAAATAGAGTTCATCTAAAAAAGAAGTTGACATTACAACTGCCGAACTTCGGCCTACTTTAAGGCCTTCTTTGTTGAGATAAAGTATGGCAACTGAAGTTCCTCCAATTGCAGATGGTGTTATGGCTGAGGTAAATTCCCATAGCATAATTATTCGAAAGGCTTTAGCCCAAGAGAACTTTTTATCGGTTAAAATTCTTAATCGAGCCATGTACCCTAAATCCCGAATCACCATCATGGCTAAGGCAATTGTTAGCCAGAATACAGAATACCAGGTAAATTCAATAAGAGAGAAAGTGTTTGCGTCTACTTCTTTTACAAGCATATAAACAACAACAGCTAATCCGATTAATATTGGATATACAATTCTGCCAGGCCGAACACCATCAAGCAATTTTTTCGATGAACTTTGATTTGTTGTTGTCATGCTAATTTTTGTGGGAAATAAAATTACACAAATAAAAAGCTTATATCACAATGTAATCATGAAGTATTTGTTAAAAATATCTAAAACCAACTAAACAATGAGGCAAGTTGTGATAATAAGAAACCGATTCTATATGGTTTTTTGTGAGCGAACAAAATAGTACTCCAGGTATTTATAACGTTTAACTTTATTGTTTTTACCTATTAAAATCAATATAATGCCAAGAAATTATTAGATGTATTAAAATCTTAATGGAGTAATATTCCATCCTTTTTTCTATTTTTAATCATCTAACTTCATAAGGTTTACGATGTCGACAAATCAATCAGCTCAAAAATTTGGAACCGCACCTGTATTTTTCACTGCAATTTCTACCATTTTAGGTGCCATTTTGTTTTTACGATTTGGTTATGCTGTAGGAAGTGTAGGTTTTTGGGGTGTTATTTTTATTATTCTTTTAGGACATGCTGTTACCATTCCAACGGCATTTGCAATTTCTGAGATTGCTACAAACAAAAGAGTTGAAGGCGGAGGAGAGTACTTTATCATATCCCGATCGTTTGGTTTGAATATTGGAGCTACTATTGGCTTGGCTTTATTCATGTCGCAAGCCATTAGTGTTGCATTCTATATTATTGCATTTACCGAAGCTTTCGAGCCGATTTTTAATTGGGTTTGGGAAACATACGGATATCACCTTCCGCGACAGGTGATTAGTATTCCTGCAATGTTGCTTTTATCAGCATTGATATTAAAAAAGGGGGCTAACCTGGGAGTAAAAGCACTTTACTTTGTTGTAGCGATTTTATTTATTTCTTTGACTCTCTTTTTTCTGGGTTCAACAGAGTATTCAACAACCAGTAATTTTAATTTGTGGAATGCAAATTTTAAAAATGCAGATAACTTTTTTATTGTGTTTGCGATTATTTTCCCTGCTTTTACGGGAATGACTGCGGGAGTTGGATTATCCGGCGATTTAAAAAATCCTTCAAAATCGATACCACTAGGTACTACTGCTGCAACTTTAATAGGAATGATAATCTACTTTTTCATTGTATATAAATTGGCAGGTTCGGCAAGTAGCGAAGATTTAGTAGGAAATCAATTAATTATGTCGAAAATTGCATTGGGTGGAGCTATAGTTATTCCTTTGGGATTGGCAGCTTCTACAATTTCTTCGGCAATAGGTTCGGTAATGGTTGCTCCAAGAACTTTACAAGCATTATCTATCGACAAATCTTTTCCTTCGAAAGGGGTAAATCGTTGGTTGGCAAAAGGACGCAGTTCTGATAATGAACCCATAAATGCATCGCTGATTACTTGTGCAATAGCATTAATATTTGTAGCACTGGGAGATGTTAATGCTGTTGCCGAAATCATTTCCATGTTTTTTATGCTTACATATGGAGCCTTGTGTCTGATTTCATTTTTAAATCATTTTGGATCTTCGCCAAGTTATCGACCTTCTTTTAAATCGAAATGGTTGCTATCTCTTATCGGATTTTTTATTTCCATTTGGGTAATGTTTAAAATCAACACACTTTATGCCTTTAGTGCAGTTGTTTTAATGAGCCTGATCTATTTGTTTATCAACAGATATCATAAGCACAGAAATGGATTGGAATCGATATTTTTGAATTCTCTTTATCAGCTGAACAGAAATATGCAGGTATTTTTGCAAAAAGCTGGAAAAAGAAAAACCAGGGAATGGAGGCCAAGTGCAATATGCATATCGAAAGATTCGTTTGAGCGCGATACAGCATTTAAATTATTGAATTGGATCTCATACAAATATGGCTTTGGAACCTATTTGCATAGAATTGAAGGATATTATTCAAAAGCAACCTATCAACAATCGCAGGAAGAGCTAGACAAGTTAATTAGTAGTTTCGATAAAATAGAAAATCATGTTTATGTAGATACAATCATTTCTCCATCATATACTTCGGCTATTGCACAGGCAATTCAATTGCCCGGAATTGCAGGAATGGAGAATAATATGGTAATATTTGAGTTTGATAAGGAAGAACCTGAACGTCTTGATTTGATAATTGAAAATTACTCTTTGGCAAGAGCTGGAAATTTTGACTTTTGCATTTTAGGTAGTTCTCGACGAAAGTTCAACTATAATAACAACATCCATGTATGGATAAAGTCATCGGATACTGATAATGCTAATTTGATGATTCTACTTAGTTTTATTATTGGCGGACATCCGGACTGGAATAAGGCAGATATTAAAATTTTTAACATTTGTAAGGAAGATCAGGCAGGCGAAACCAGAAAACAGCTTGATGATTTGGTTGTTAGTGGAAGATTGCCAATCACAAATTCCAATATCGAGATCATACATGAACAACAAAATATTGCTTCTCGTGATATCATTAATGAAAAATCGACCGATGCCGGGTTAACGATTCTTGGATTTAGAGGCGAAACTTTAAAGCATGAAAAATCCGATTTGTTTAAAGGATATGATTCGCTTGGGAATATATTATTTATAAATTCTAACAGTAGGAAGGATATTGATTAAATAAAAAAGTCAGGAAACCACTCCTGACTTTACTCTAACCCATTTTAATCTATGAAAACCTAATCCTCTCGGAAAGGACATTACAAATGTATGGATTCCTAATTTTACCGACATTATAAAAAGTGTTAAAGAAAGTTAAACGTTTAGTTAATTAATGTTTTAGATTAATTTTTCAGATATCTTAAATTGGTATAAAATTCAGGTAGCTAGTTGTTTGTGAGGATTTCCGGCATTTGAAAAATGTTCTTTCATCCGGATATGTTAAAAAACATGGATAGAGAAATTTTATTTGTTTTTTCGATTGCCAAACTAAAATATATACAAACTTTAATTGAGTGGAGAAAATCAATGAATTAAATGTTTGCTATAGAATACAGAGGCAGAATAAGGATCGAATTTGAATAAAAGTTTAAGGTATACATGAAATTTTCACAAAAATATAATTCCGAGAGATTCTTATATTTCGAAAATCGAACCTCTTATTAATACTTCTTTGATTAAGATTTAAATGGTATAAGGCTTCAAAACAAGTAGGATTGTAGTATAAATCTAGTATCACTCACAAAAAGATAAACCAAACACCCTCAGATAATCAATTAATTAGTAACTGGTGTAAACTATTGAAAACTCAATATAAATCTGTAATCTGCTGTATTTCAAGCAACAGTGATAAAAGTTTGCAGTTTTACACAGAAAAATCAACAAA
>JAOARS010000444.1 GCA_025210415.1 Marinifilum sp.
AGTAACAGCAGGGGCCGAGGTGAAGCGCTTTACCATGAGCGGCATCAAAACCTTTTTGTGTTCAGTCTATACGGTTAGCCCGCAGAGCGATAGAATGGGTTACCGATTGTCAGGAGAAAAAATTGAGCACGCCAATGGTGCAGATATCATTTCTTCGGGAATTGTTACCGGAGCCATTCAGGTGCCGGGCCATGGCGAGCCCATTATCATGATGTCCGATCACCAAACAGTTGGCGGATATACCAAAGTAGCACAGGTCATCTCAGTCGATTTGCCATTGTTGGGACAAATGAAGCCCGGCGATAAAATCAAATTTAAAGAAGTTAGCCTGGATACTGCGCAAGCTCTGATGATTGAACAGGCGGAGCGAATACGGGGAGTTCTGGAATAAGTGTCTCGCAAAAGAAAATTCCACGCAAAGTGCGCAAAGAGAATTTTTAGGGAAAGAACGCAAAGGATTTACATGATGTATAAAGAAGAATGTCTCGCGAAGGGCGCTAAGAAATATTATATCCAAGAATCAATACGTTGAATTTACAGGTTGCTGGTTTCCCTTCTAGGGAAACTGTCTACAGACTAAAGGGTGAAAAAAACAAAATGCACCCCTCTGGCTGTAGCCATCTCCCCTGGAAGGAGGAGAACACTGCGATAATGGTATTGCTCAGCATCCTAGAGTATGGATTTCCAGATTAAAACTTCCTCTACTGCAAGCATCCTCGCGTGTGGTTTCTTGTAAATCCTTTGCGCACTTTATTTTAAAAAATCTTTGCGCACTTTGCGTGGAAAATTTTACCTCCTCTGCAAACCAATCACATCCCGTAACACCTCACACTCCTTTTCCAATTCAGCAACGCGTTTTTTCAATGCCTCGTTCTCTTCCGTAAGCTTATTACTTCCGGTCCTTGCCGGATATTCAACCTCAATCGTATCAGCAATTTGCCTGAAAATATTTACATCCAATGCTTTGCAAATTGTGAACAGGCGGGTTACATACATGTCATTCCTTTTCAGGATATTGTGAACGCCCGGTTGGGAGAGGTGTAGCAAATCCTTCAGTTCCGATCGGGAGATGCGCCTTTCATACATGGCTTCTTTAATCAATTCCCTGATATCGTAAGGAAGCTCTTTGGTATATGGTTTTTTCATAACTACTTGTTTTTGATTTTGTAGGCAATTACAAGTTAGCTTAGAATAATATAAAAGTCAAATGAAATATTAAGAAATAACAATGAAAAATAAAATAGGATTTATGATGCAATATATGGGAATGGCAATCCATCGGATAGGAATTAATAGGAAATAAATAGGAATTACAAAGTATCTGATAGGAATTATGGAGTAATATGAAGGAATTAATATGACATAAATAGGAATTACTGTGTAATATATAGGAATTACTGTGTAATGCTGCTTATTGATTCCTCAGTAAATAAAACTTATTAATTACGAGCACTATGCTAGTAGTTATAAAAACCTTCAGTTGCAATTTTTTATTTATTGCATAAATTTACAGGTATATTGTTTATGTACATCGCAAAGAAAGCAAAATAAAGATAATATTTCACTCCAATGAGAGGAATGCAAAAGCCTTTTAAGTCTTTAATAATAAGGACGCAAAGAAAAATACTTGCGGATTTTAGGTTATTGCATAGTTAGCGGTTATTGGAAAAGAGACAACATCACATTGAAGATGAAAAAAACTATCTTTACAAAAAAAGATTTTTAATGAGTGAATTTCAACAATATAATCAGCCTGATTTTTAAATAAAGTAGCCAACTTACTGAAAGATGCGCGTAGAAGCGTTGTTCAGACAGTTAATAAAGCAATGGTTTACACCTATTTTGAGATAGGGAGAATGATTGTAGAGGAAGAGCAGAACGGAAAAGAACGTGCTGAATATGGGAAACAAATCTTGAAAGAGTTATCAAAACGTTTAAATGCTGAGTTTGGAAAAGGATTTTCACAAAGAAACCTTGAACAGATGAGGCAATTCTATTTGATATATTCAAAAACGCAGACACTGTCTGCGGAATTCAACTTGAGCTGGTCTCATTATTTAAAGTTAATGAGGATCGACAATGAAGAGGAAAGGGGCTATTATCAAATTGAAGCATATGAAAATAGTTGGAGCTTAAGAGAGTTGCAACGTCAATTTGATAGTGGTTTATATGAAAGGTTAGTTTTAAGTAGGGATAAAAAAGCAGTAAAAGAATTATCTAAAAAAGGACAAGTAATCGAAAAACCCAAAGACACAATAAAAGACCCATATATTTTAGAATTCATAGGACTTCCAGAAAACAGCCAATACTCCGAAACAGAATTAGAGCAGAAAATAATAGATAAACTGGAACACTTTTTACTTGAATTAGGAAAAGGCTATGCTTTTATTGGTAGACAAGTTCGTTTTACTTTCGATGAAAGACATTTCCGAGTTGATTTGGTTTTTTATAATAGACTTCTGCAATGTTTTGTATTGATAGATTTAAAAATAGGGGAAATTAATCATCAAGATCTGGGGCAAATGCAAATGTATGTTAATTATTATGACCGATTTGTAAAACTTGACACCGAAAACAAAACAATAGGCATTGTATTGTGCAAAGATAAAAACGACACAGTAGTAGAAATAACTTTGCCTGAAAATAACGAGCAAATTTTTGCAAGTAAATATCAAACTGTCTTACCAAGCAAGAAAGAGTTGAAACAATTAATTGAGAACAAAGAGGATGAATAACCAATAAACCATGTAAAATAGGGAGAGTGGTGATCGTTAACAAAAAAGGCAGGAATCAACCTGCCTTTCAATGTATATCTATTAGCTCTTAGTGAGCGATATTTTCTACTTGCTTTGGATCGTGTTTGTGTTTGAACAGAATCCAGAAGAACAATGCAATTA
>JAOARS010000445.1 GCA_025210415.1 Marinifilum sp.
GTATCAAATAGGAATTAATAGGAAATAAATAGGAATTACAAAGTATCTGATAGGAATTATGGAGCAATATAAAGGAATTACTATAACATAAATAGGAATTACTGTGTAATGCTGCTTATTGATTCCTCAGTAAATATGACTTATTAATTGTAAGTGCAGTTAGAATAATTATAAAAGCTTTCAGCTTGCTAAATTAGTTTTGTAGATCAAATGTTATACAATGGTAATAAAAAAAGGCAGGAATCAACCTGCCTTTCAATGTATATCTATTAGTTCTTAGTGAGCGATATTTTCTACTTGCTTTGGATCGTGTTTGTGTTTGAACAGAATCCAGAAGAACAATGCAATTATCAATGAGTAAATGGCGAATGTGTTCCAAATATCCATCCAAATGAAATGCCCTTTAGTATCTGTAAAAAAGGCACCGATAATGATGCCACTTACCCATGATCCGAAGATGGCACCAAAACCATTGGTCATCATCATGAACAAACCTTGTGCACTTGCACGTATGCTTGAATCGCACTGAGTTTCCACGAACAATGATCCTGAAATGTTGAAGAAATCGAATGCCATACCATAAATGATACATGATAGAATAATCATCCACAATCCTCCCTCAGGATCGCCGTAAGCGAACAAAGCAAAACGAAGAACCCATGCAATCATACTAATCAACATCACCTTCTTAATACCAAATTTCTTCAGGAAGAATGGGATTGCCAGAATGAACAAGGTCTCAGAAATTTGAGAAATTGACATGATAATGGTTGAATATTTTACCACGAATGAATCGGCATATTGCGGAATGTGTTCAAACTCTGTAAGGAAACGGTCGCCATACATGTTGGTCAACTGCAAGGCTGCACCCAAAAACATTGAAAAGATGAAGAACAAAGCCATCTTGTAGTTTTTGAACAGTTTAAATGCGTTAAAGCCAAGCGCTGCAGCCAAAGGAGCGCCTTTTTGCCCTTTGTTTTGTGGCTTACATTGCGGCATTGTGAATGAGTAAACAGCCAACAGGAAAGACACAAAGGCGGCAATGTAGAATTGGTTAGCAGATGCCTTCGATCCCGTAAGGTTGGTTAACCACATGGCTGCAATGAAACCAACCGTACCCCAAACACGAATTGGCGGGAATACCTTAATTACATCGTAATTGTTGTTTTTTAAAACGGTATATGAAATGGTGTTCATTAAAGCAATTGTTGGCATGTAGCATATCATTGCCACCAAAATTACGCTAATAAACATGGTTGGCGTTTCAACCTGTGGCAGGTAAAGCAAAGCTGCACCACCAAAAAAATGAAGAATACCATATAGTCTTTCAGCATTCAACCAGCGATCGGCAATAATACCGGTTAGTGTTGGCATAAATAAAGCTGATATACCCATTGTTGAGAACACCGCACCAAATTCGGCAGGCGACCATTGTTTTGTTCCAAACCAGTAATTTGCAATGGTTATTAACCAGGCTCCCCAGATAAAAAACTGCAGGAAGTTTAATAGCGTCAATCGACCTTTAATTCCCATAATTCGTTGTTTAAATTAATAAGATTAGTAATTGCTTTTTTTAGAAACTATTTAAATCTGTTTTTAGAATTTAATCAGTCTCGTTTAATGGTTTGGTTGTTCCAGTAGCGGATTTTCAAAGCAACTCGCACGCATAGCACGCTTATAGTGAATTGATTTTGAAAGTTCCAAAACTAACAAAAAATAGGGAAAGATAAAACGTCTGTAAAGTTGAAAGGTCTAAAAGTCCGAAAGATCCATAATTATTTGAAACTGTATATTGCTGTAGCAGATATTGAAAGATTATTTTTCGGTATGACTACTGCTGCGGTGCTCTGCACCTTTGATTTACATTTTAAAATGTTTAGCTACAAATACTGCGCAGCGCTGCTGCTTTAATCAACACAAATGAGTTTATTATCTGAAACTTTCTTTTGCACAGCAAGGTGCAGAGCACCAAAATATTTATAGAAACAATTGGAGTTTAAATGTAGGTACAGAGTACCGAAATCTTGTAGAATTTTCACCAGAAGAAGCAAATATGGTTCAAACCTACTTTGCGATCTCTCTTTCATATTACTCTTTGCGTCCCGAATTCGGGATTGCGTGAAACATCACAATTTCATATAACGGTGCGCTGCACCTGGTGAAAACTCAATAATATTAAGGCTATAAATATTTCGGGTGCTCTGCACCCTTTTGTGACTATTGGAAATGACAATGATCAAACTTGTATGTGATGACTAACGAAAAATAGGTACTTTTGGCACTTCAAATACAATCATTTATGCAAGTCAATAAGAGCTATCAGTCAGCCCATTCACCAAAGTCGAAGGTGAAAGAAGCCATTCGTGTTGCTTTACCCAAAGCATTTGCCACCACAAAGTGGTTATTGAGTATCATGATACCGGTTTCCTTTGGGGTAATGATTCTGAACTACACAGGGGTGTTGGCCTTGGTATCTTCCTATCTGTCGCCTGCATTTGAACTAATTGGCCTGCCGGGAGAGTCGGCCTTTGTATTGCTTACCAGTATTTTTACCAATATTTATACCGCCATAGCGGTAATCACAAGCCTGGAGCTGGAAGGAAGGGTGGTAACCATTCTGGCTGTAATGTGTTTGGTGGCTCACGGTTTTGTAATTGAAACAGCAGTGTTAAAGAAGACTGGTTCATCGGTTGTGCGCATGATTTTGCTTCGACTAGTGGGATGTTTTGCAATGGGGGCTGTCCTTAACTGGCTATTGCCTAAGGAAAGCTCTCAAATTGTATCATCCATAGTAATGGAAAAGCAGGAGTTCACGGTCATGTTCATGGCCTGGCTGCAATCTTCGCTAATCCTTACCATTAAAGTAATTGTACTGATTACACTATTAATGATATTCCAAAAAATATTGGAGCTGTTTGGAGTCATCAAATGGATTTCTACTTTCCTAAAACCGCTACAGGTTGTAATGGGCTTGCCGCAGTCTACTTCCTTTTCGTGGATAGTTGCCAATACATTGGGCCTTGCTTACGGCGCCGCCATTATCATGGAACAGGTGGAAGAGGGGAAAATGAGTAAGGAGGATGCTGATTTGCTGAATCATCATATAGCTGTTTCACACTCGAACCTGGAAGATCCGCTGCTGTTTGCAGCCATAGGAGCTCCACTTGCATGGATGATTATTCCGAGATTCATTTTAGGGATTGTTGTTGTGTGGATTTGCCGTTTGGAACGATTGCTTAGGGCGAAAGTTGGGATTTTATAGAATAGGATTGATTTTTAGTATTCTGACTGGCTAAACGCATTTGACATTTCTTCTTGTTCACTTCTTGGAATATTAAATGAGCTGGCAAGGTTTTTCCAGGATTTTACAGCACTCTTTACTTCGTTAATAATTTGGTCAGCTTTGCTTTTATTTAATCGAAAGTAAATAGCTACATCTCTTGCCAAATCAAGATGAAGAGAATTGTCATCTTCAGAAATATTTAAAGATAAACCAAATGCATTCGAAACAGGATTGATATCGTATGCCGGAGATAAGTGCCAACCTTTATTAGAAAGAATGAAACCATGGTTTCTAAGATGATCGTCAGTATTCGAAACACAAATATTGAACACAATTCTGCGCCAAAGTTCTTCTAAGTCATTTTTTATATTTGCTCCATGATTTGAAATAAATTCTACTAATTCAAGATAACTAACACCATCTTCATGATTGTTGCCATCATTATAACCTAAGAGTGTCATTGCAGAGGCAAAATGCAGGCGTTGCCCTTTCGGAGTTCTATCGAATCGTTTCGAAAGGTAGGTGTGATGATTGCTTGAGAACTTTTTTGCCATTCCTTCCGCAATGTTTAAGCCTGCATTTTGAGCAAGTTTGTTAGTAATCATTTCCCACCCACCAATATTATAAGTGTCATTTTTACTAGGAAATTTGGCAATCCAGGGATGCTTGTTGTTATCGAGAATTCCAGCTTTTGGCCTGGCTCCTCCCAAAGAAGATCCCGGAGCCACCAACATATTCAACCATTCTATATATTTTGGGTCATCAACAATATCATCTTCCTCAAGTCGTAAACTGATTTTTTCTAATTCTCTGATCGAAGTCCATGGAGGAGTAGCTAGTTCACTATTAGCATTTAGAAATTCACCATTTACAGAATCTTTAAATCGAATGGCACCCATTCTGTGTTTGTCATAAACACCCAGCAGGTAATCTGTTTCGAACAAAGTACTTGCGGGCCTGCTTTCCATTCTGGCCAGAGCGGCCTCTCTTCTACGCATCAACATTCTTCCCCATCTGTCTGGAGAAGAATCCAAAAATATTCCAAAATTTGATTTATCATCATTCTGTAGATATTGAGGACCTGAATATAATTGTAAATCGGGATCTAAAAATTGAGCATGAGGAGATTGAAGCCAATTTTTATCGTATTCAAAATGAAACACCTCTTTTCCTCTTAATCGTTCAGAATTAAGTATTCCCATCAGTGTAGCCTGGTTTATGTCTTCCCAGTCAGCGTAAACATATATCTGCTTTTTACTCATTTTATTTTTTCTTTATAGAAATATCCTGAAGTTTTCTTCCTAATAAATCATCCTTGGCTACATTCGAAAGATCTTGCTCAAGACCTAATGCTGCAAGAACTTGTAAATACGCACCCATGCTTGTATTGGGATTACCTTTTTCAATCTCTGCCAAAGTTGGACGACTTAAGTTCGCTCTTTCGGCTATCTGTTCAGTACTTAAATTTCGTCTTAAGCGGGCAAGTTTAATATTTTCACCCATACTCGATAGAAGCCTTCTGTATTTTGGTAATAATGTAACTGTTTTTCTTCCCATGATGTAAAATACTTTTTACAAATATAGTGAAATTTGTAAAAACTATTTTACAAATACCCTTTCGGGGATATTGCCTCAATATCATCAATTGTCATATTGCTGTTGTTGCATTTTTCAGGCGAAGTATTGTAAGCACTTCCAGGTAATAAAAATAACTTTCAACTTTAAGTACTTCTAACTTCAAGTACTTTTGATTGCATAAATAGTGTATCTTTAAAAACTAAAATTCGCAATTCAAGTTATGCAACAATATCTTCATTTATTAGAAAGAGTTCTCGAAGAAGGGAACAAGAAAGAAGACCGAA
>JAOARS010000446.1 GCA_025210415.1 Marinifilum sp.
ACCCCATGCGTGACAGGCATGTATTCTAACCAACTGAACTACCGGACCAAAATATTTTAAAGAACTTTTCTTTTTAGCGGTCTGGACGAGACTCGAACTCGCGACCCCATGCGTGACAGGCATGTATTCTAACCAACTGAACTACCAGACCTTTTTTTTGATAGCGATGCAAAGATAATGCAAGTTTTTTTACTTGCAATAATTCACTTCATTTTTTTTACATTTAAATCTTTCCAATTCCAGTAACCAAGGGGTTTTAAGCACTTTACAAATGAAATATTTTTTACTTTTTTAGAGGTCATGAATAAAACCTCATGGTGCAACCAAAGCAAATCTAAAGTGATCGCTTTCTTCGTTTAGAACAAGTTCTTCGCACAACATCAATTCTTCGTCAATTTTATTTTGTATCTTATTTAAGTCAAAATAAAATTCACACTTATGCAACAACAACTTTTTAAGGAACTATGGAAAGGATACACAGAACAGAATCCTTCAGCACAAGCTATTCATGATCTTTTTACAAATGAAAGAGAATTGGTTCTCAATGATCATGTAGCTTTTCGTACTTTTGATGATCCAAGAATGAACATACAGGTGTTGGCGAAGAAATTCTTAAAAGCCGGATACGAATATGTAGGCGAATATCAATTTGAGGACAAACATCTAAATGCAGTTCATCTTGAACATCCAAGCGAAGAAGCTCCCAGAGTTTTTATTTCAGAATTGATTCTCTCCGAATTTTCTGAGAGCTTTCAGAAAATCATTAAAAAAAGACTTAACTCTGTAGGCAATGCCTATTATGCTGATCCTGACCTTATTCACAAAGGCAGTGTTTGGGGAAAGCCTTCATATGAAACTTATCAAAAATTACGTGAGGAATCGGAATATGGTGCTTGGTTGTATGTTCATGGCTTTAGAGTAAATCACTTTACAGTTAGCATTAACGCCCTTGAAAAATACAATACCATTGAGAAAGTAAATCAGTTTTTAAAAGATAACGGATACCCTATGAATACATCGGGAGGTGAAATTAAAGGTTCTCCCGAAGTTTACCTGCAACAGTCTTCAACCTTATCTGATATTATTAAAGTAGATTTTGAAGAAGGTGTTTATGATATTCCTGCATGTTTCTACGAATTTGCCATTCGTTATCCCGATGAATCAGGAAAACTATTCTCCGGATTCATTGCAGCAAATGCCAACAAAATTTTCGATAGTACTAATTTTAGAGAAGCATAATCAGAAGTAACAATATTCGTAAAGCAAAGTTCATTAATGGACTTTGCTTTTTTATTGGGAATTAACAAAAGTCACAAAAAATCAAACTCAGGCTATTAACCTGATTTCGATTAAAAATATTGTCACAGTTTGCACTGATTTTGAGTAGAAATTTTCTCAAATTTTCGAAGGTATATCGGGATATTTCGAGGGGATTTGAGGAAATTTATGCCAAAAGCAGGCTAATTCTTTGAAAAAAATCATCTTCATACAATCTTCTCTTTAAAAACGCTTCTAAATATCCCGATATTCTTTCAGAGTTTTTAAAGCAAATCTTAAATAAATCTGATTTTCTGTGATAGATATTTTTAATCAAACTCAGGTTATTATCTTTGTTCTGAAAATCTAACTTACCAAAAATGAAGAAACAACTAACACTTCTGATTCTTTTAGGCATACTCATATCCTCGTGCAATAAGAATCAAACAATGCCTGTTGAATTGGGTGTTGCAAAAACTCTTGCTGATTACAGAAAAGCAAGCATCACTAATTTAGAGTACCAACTTCAGTTTGATATCCCGGAAGGAAAAACGGAAGAGATTCCTGGAAAAAATAAGATCATTTTTGATTTGGCAAACACTGATCAAGATCTTCAAATTGATTTTAGAGAAAAAGCTGAGTTGATCAAATCAGTTAAAGCCAATGGTAATACATCTGCTTACCAATTCGAATCGGAGCATGTTATTATCCCAAAAGGGGAATTAAAAAAAGGTAAAAATGAAATTGAAATTGAATTTATTAGTGGAAATACATCTTTAAATCGAAATGATGAATTCCTTTATACACTTTTTGTTCCCGATAGAGCAAGAACTGCATTCCCTTGTTTCGATCAACCAAATTTAAAAGCGAACTTTGAGCTTACATTAAGCGTTCCGTCGCATTGGAAAGCGATGGGAAATGGTAAACTCAACCGAACAAAAGAAGAAGGTGGCAGAACAATTTACGAGTTTGCTAAAACCAAACCCTTGCCAACCTATTTGTTCTCTTTTGTGGCGGGTAAGTTTGAGACAATCACCCGTAAGCATAATGGCCGTGAACATACCATGTACCATCGCGAAACAGATCTCGAAAAGTTAGCCAACAATACTGACGAGATATTTCGTTTGCTATTTGAATCATTAGATTGGCTTGAGGAATATACCGATGTTCCCTATCCTTTTGCAAAATACGACATTGTAGTGATTCCTTCGTTTCAATATGGAGGAATGGAACATACCGGAGCTACTTTGTACAATGCATCAAAAATGTTCTTGGATAAGAATGCTACAAAAAACAGATTATTGGCCCGTGCGAACTTAATTGCTCACGAAACGGCTCACATGTGGTTTGGCGATTTGGTTACCATGAAATGGTTCGACCAAGTTTGGTTAAAAGAAGTATTTGCAAATTTCCTTGCTGATAAAATTACAAATCCAAGTTTCCCGGATATGAATCATGACCTGAAGTTTCAGATGGCTCATGTCCCAAGTTCTTTTAGCGTTGACAGAACCATAGGAGCCAATTCCATTAACCAGGTGCTTCCTAATTTAAAAGATGCGGGTACTGTTTATGGTGCAATTATTTATTACAAATCTCCTATTGTGATGAATATGCTTGAGAATATTACCGGAAAAGAAGCCTTAAAGAAAGGTCTTCAGACTTACATGAAAGATTATGCATATGGAAATGCAAGCTGGGAAGATTTAATTGCCATTCTTGATGCTACAACTGAATTCGACCTGAAACAATGGAGCAAGGTTTGGGTGGATAAAGCAGGAAGACCTACAATTCAATGCAATATTGAATCTGAAAGTGGAAAAATCAGCAAGTTGAGCATTTCTCAAACAGATGCTAATGGAAATTCTGGCAATTGGACACAAGATTTAAACTTATTCTTTGGATACAAAGAATCAAGTAAATTGATTCAAGTCACAATGGATAAGCCTGTAGTTGAAGTTGAAAAAGCAAAAGGTTTAGCTGTACCCGATTATATTGTACCCAATGCCAAAGGCGATGCTTACGGGTTCTTTAAATTGGATGACAATAGCAAAGCATTTTTATTAAAATACTTTGATAGTATTAAAGATGACCTGGTTAGAGGAATCGCTTTAATCAACCTGTATGAGAATTTACGTGAAGGAATTGTTAGTGGCAAAGAGTTTGTTTCTGTCATCGAAAAACAAATTGTAAAAGAACAGAACAACTTAATTCTGGAACGTATGCTATCCTATCTTAAATCGGCATACTGGTTAGATTTAACTCCTGAAGACAGAAAGTTACTAGGCAAAACACTGGAAGAAAATCTCTGGATCAGGTTGAGCAACGAAAAAGACATGAGTAAAAAATCGAGCTTGTATTCTGCATTAAGTAGTATTGCCGAAACTCCAGAAAAATTATCTCAACTTTACAAAGTTTGGAAAGAGGAAATTGCTATTGGTGGTTTTAGCCTTTCGGAAACCAAAGCAACTGCATTGGCATGTAATTTGGCAATTAAAATGCCTGAAAAAGCTGATGAACTGATCAAAACTCAAACAGAAAGAATCCAAAATCCCGACAGGAAGAAAAAGATGCAATTCGTTGCTCCTGCTCTTTCTGCTGATTTGGAAATCCGCAAAGCATTCTTCGAAAGCTTAAAAAAGGAAGAAAACAGGCAAATTGAGCGTTGGACATTGGAAGGTTTACGCTATTTGAATCATCCGGTAAGAGAACAGGAAGCTTTGAGTTATTTGCCACAAGCATTAGAATTGTTACAAGAAATTCAGGTAACAGGAGATATTTTCTTCCCATACAATTGGTTAAGTGTTAGCTATAGTGGTCACCAATCAAAAGAAGCTGGCGATATCACCCGAAAGTTTTTAGAGGAGAGACCAAATTACCCTGAGAATTTGAAATTGAAAATATTACAGACTGCCGATGTGGTTCTTAAGAAATAATAACCTACTATATAACTAAAATTAAACGCAAAAGCACAAAGGCGCAAAATATACTGGTTCACTGGGCATTGGAAGGTCAAGCTACTTATGCGCAGAAAACCTTTTAGTAAGTCGGGGAAGCTTCGAAG
>JAOARS010000447.1 GCA_025210415.1 Marinifilum sp.
AACCATATCTGTTCTGCGAATATGAATTAATCGCAGGTAAAAATTCCGGTTTCTCATAACTAAATGAGAACAATTGAATTGTATCTGACTGTACCCTGTTTACTTCATTTATTGTGTTTAAAAAATATCTTTTACTGTAAGATGTTCTCCTTGTATTTGTTGCTGATGCTCTTCTGTCAAACAAAGGATTATAAGGTTCGCTGATATTGCTTTCTGCAAGTTTATAATCCAAATTAATGGTTTTAATTACCGATTTTTTATCTGTTCCATAAAACACCAATTTATTGATCATGTTTATTGAATATCCGCTTGATCCTCGTCTACCCTTCTCTTTTTTTGAATATCTGATATCAATTTTTCCGGCATTACTAACAATAGAAGTTAATTGCTTTGGCTTAAATATTGTTACAAGGTTTTGTTTTTCGATAAATTTTTGTGAGATATATCTTACATTCAAAGGTACCCTACTTACTTCTATTTTCGTTTTTTCATTATTTACAAATTTGTAATCATTCAAAGGATTATCAATAATTGCATCAAAACTTTTTGGTTGTTTTTCCACTCTTTTATCATCTTCATCATAAAAGAAATAAACAATATCAGCACTAAATGGAGTAATAATTTTTTTCAAATACCATACAGATTGATAAGCTTTTTCCTCTTCAATAAAAGTGGAGGTATATTCAGGTGTTTCATATTCAAAATTAGTTTCGTACACCATATCCTCAACTTGCTTATGCCTGGCTTCGATAAGCTTAGAATATGTTTCAAAAGTTTGTTTTTCAATGTAATTTTTCTGCATTCCAAACTCATAACATACACCTGATGCACTTGTAATTACAAAACCTTTCAATACACCATCTACAAAATGAGTCTGTATATCAATATCTGCATCGCAATGTATAACAGGAGCTTTACTCTTTTCAGGAATGTAAAAACTACCCACCAAACCAGGAGCACTAAATAAATATTTATCAGGTTCGGTATCCCATATTTGCTTGTCCTTTCCTCTAATATGATCCATAACTGCCTCATAGCTCTCGTTATTGGTTTTATAATCAGCAGGAATTTTATTATACCAATAGCCCTTAACCTCGACTTCTTCTTTGTGTTTTTTTGCAGAGTTTGTCCAAGTTTCACGTTTTAATTTCCCTTTAAACTCATCCGGATATCCTCTAACAATACGAGCTACTGCTCCTCCACCTTGCAAGCTCCAGGTCATACCCAGGGGGCCGTTTTTTTCGTTTACTTTAACACCGTTAGTTTGATACACCAAACCTATGGGAATGTTCATACCTTGTGCCGGCAAAGTGTATAGCGGTACACTTACATTTACTGCTCCTGTGTACAAATTGGGGCTGGCCGTAGCATTACGTACCAAAGAGGCTGCCGTTGGCGAGGGCATAATGGGCATAGAAACAGGTGCCAGGCCTCCTGAACTGCTTCCGCCTGCTGATTTTGTAGCTGCAGCAGATTTTACCAAAGGTTTTTTAAGGGTGTCGCGCTTGGTTCGCAATTCTTGTGCATGAACAAACAAAACGCAAAATAATATGCTAAGGGATAGTAAAAGTTTTTTCATAGTTAAAAATTTAGTATCAAGACTCAAAATGGATTTACATATCCGGAATCTTTTACCACAGAGGGCACGGAGTTACACAGAGGTTATTTTTTATTTGTATTAGCTCATTTTTTCTCGGTGTTACTCTGTGTACTCGGTGGTTCTACTTTTCTTTTTACCACAGAGGGCACGGAGTTACGCAGAGATTTAATATCCATTCACTACTCGTTTTATTCCATATCTTAATTGTTCCACATTGAAATTTATCATTAAGCCTACTCTTTTTTTTGCTAATTTTAAATAGGTTAATGTTTGAGCCAGGTGTATGTCATGAAAAGCATCTACCGATTTTAATTCAACTACAATTTGGCTTTCTATAAACAGGTCTATCCGGTATCCGCAATCCAATTTTACCTCATCGTACACCAAAGGCAGTGCTTTCTCTTTTTCTACTTTTAATCCTGCTTTTCTTAGCTCATAAAACAAACATTCCTGATAGGCTGATTCCAGTAAACCAGGGCCAAGTCGGCTGTGTACCTTAATGGCACATTGTATGATTTTTTCTGTAATTTGATCTTCTTTCATGCTTGTATTTTTTATTCATCAAGGAGTTTATTTTTCCTGGTGGTTTAATTTTTTTTTACCACAGAGAACACGGAGTTTGTTTTTTTATTTCTCTCTCTGTGATTCTCTGTGCACTCCGTGGTTTTAATTTTTTATTTTACCCGCATAATAAAAGCCAGTACATAGTAAGGAACTGTATGTTCATGCTCTCCATCGACCGAAATTGTGTGTTTGTGAGCATTCATACTTGAGGCCGATCGCCCTGTATAACCTGTATATGGTGTAGATGCAGCCTCTGTTGAAAAATTGTAATCCCTGGCATTTTGCATTGTTCTTCTATGTCCTTTACGGCTTCCTCCAGGTGTACTTTCGTCTGCTGTTGCAGAATAACGAGCCCCTTTTTTTGCCGGAATTTTATGGGTATGAGCCATGTAGTGCCTATGCTCTGGTAAATCACTTGATGTTAGTTTGTATCCTCCTGTATTTCCTGTATGAGTGTGACCTCCTGCAGTTGATGTTTGTCCTGCGTTTGTTACAGTGCCTCCGGAACTTCCTGTATTAAAGCCAGATTTTCCAGGATAACTTCCAACAATAAACCTTCCTCTTAAATCGGGAGTTCCTTTCCCATGTACAGTTTGGCCGTTACACAAAGCCCAACCATCGGGTATTTTTGTTCCACTCCACATAATAATACCACCTACAGGTATTTGCCCCGCATTCCAATTGTCTTTTTCTGTTTGGCTTACAAATTGTTTGCTTGTGGTTGTGGTAATTATATCAGCCGAATGTGTTGCCGGATGTGCCTGTAAAATAGCCAGTTTTGATTTCTCAGCATTAGTAAAATCATTGGCCGATAAACCTTTGCCCACCATTTTATCAACCTTATTGTTCCATTTGTTTCTTTCCGAATCGCTGATAAAACGGTGATTTGCATCCTGTGTTATCATGCTGGCCGAATGCGATGCAGGGTGTACATATTTATTAGCTCCTACCTGAATCCGTGCTAATTTATTTTTTTCTGTTGTTGTAAAATCGTTGGTTGTAAGCTGTTTTCCCGAAACTTTATCTACCTTATTATTCCAGGTATTTTTTTCGGAATCGCTTACAAAACGATGCGTTGCATCCTGTGTTATCATGCTGGCCGAATGCAATGCAGGGTGTACATATTTGTTGGCTCCCGAAGCAATACCATCGAGTTTCGATTTATAGGCACTGCTAAAATCATTGCTCGATAAGACTTTTCCCGATACTTTATCTACCTTGTTGTTCCACTTGTTCTTCTCGCTTTAGCTTACAAACATTGCACTGGTATTGGTTTTAATATCCCCTGGCTGATGTGTATGAGATTGTTGTGCATATCGTTCTTCTATCAACGAACCTGTTGTTTTAATCACATCGATACCTGCAACACTTAGTTTTTCGGTAAAATCGGCATTTATTGAATTTACATCCTGTGCATTAATATCGGCATTGGTTCGAATTGGCCCTGTGGTATTTACACCTCCTGTTCCAACAAAGGTTTCCGATTTATTAATTACATCAGATGTACCAATTAAAATGCTTTCGTTAGCAGATAAATATTTTCCGCTAACACTTCCGTTAGGTGCTGATATTGCTTTATTTGTACCCGATTTTGTATTGGAATAAGAACTAATGATTTGCCCTGAAGTATTCACTCCGCCTTCTCCTACAAAAACTGCTTTATTGTTTATTACTTCCTTATCGGCAACCAAATAGCTATCCGATTTAGATGTTGTAACACTTAATTCATTGGTCGATAATTTATCTATTGAGACTGATTTAGAATTTAAATCGCCGGATATTAAAATGGTTCCATTGTTACCTATTGCCAATTGATCGCTACCTGCCAAATCGATATCATTACCAATAATTACATTTCCGTTGCCGGTATTGCTTTTTCCTGCACCATGTCCTATAAAAACATTATTTTCGCCCGATTCGTTATTAAATGCCGTTGAGTCTCCAAGCAGTACATTTCTTTTGGCATAGGTATTTTTGTATCCTGAACGGTATCCAATAGCAATGTTATTGTTGTTGTTCGATCCGGGAACCGAAATTCCTGCCTCATATCCAATAAGTACATTGTTTTTTCCCGAATTGTTGGCAGCAGCTTTATAACCTATTGCAATGGCAGCATTTTGTTCTCCCAGTTCGAGTGCCGAATAACCCAATGCAACACTTTGTCCGCTTGCATTTCTTCCTTGCATGGCTTTGTTTCCTACGGCTACATTTCTTTCGCTGTTGTAATTGCCTGTTATTGCAGCAGTTTTTAACGGATCACCAATCGATTCTCCTGCCTGATTACCAATAAATACATTATCTGATACATTTTCGGAAGCTCTGCCAGAGTTTTTGCCAATTAGTACATTGCGTTTGCCTCCTTTATATAGGGTATAGCCTGCACCATGTCCAATTAAAGTATTGGCTTCTCCTGTAAATTTCTTATCCTTTTCGTGAATTCCCAGTATTACATTTACCGAATCGGTGGCATTAAATTCGTAATACGAGGCTTCCAAATCATCATATATGAATTTATACGGCTGGTTCCACTCTCCGTAATCATACAATTTATTGCCTTCTGCATCAATCTGGCCATTCTCTATTTTGTAGCGAATTCGGGTCCATTCATCGTCATCCTTCATTTCCGATGTCCAGTTTTTTATAATTGTATCTTTTGCATATTCCCTGTCAATTTTACTGGCATCCAAAGCATTATATGCCTTACCATTATACAAAACAAAATCCTGGCTTAACTTTATTCCTCCCAGTTTGCTATGTGTTCCCAATGGCAACTGATAGTTGTTTGCATTTTGCTCTATGCCATCGAGTTTGGTTTTTAGTTCATCGGTAAAATTATTGTCACTTCTGGTTGCACCATCTTCTACATTATCCAACTTTAACTTTAATGTTTGTGTAAAGTTTTCTTCTGTATAATTTAGCGTATCAAGCTTTAACTTCATTTTTGCAACAGTATCATTCAAAACTGAATGATTCTTTTCAATTAGAGCCATTCTGTCTTCATGCTTTTGCCTATCCAGATTATGAACATCTGCCAAAGAATCAATTTTTCTAACTAATTTTTCTTTCGATATTTCAAGTAATGATTCTATATTTTTATCGCCAGTTTCTATCTTTAAAAGAAGTGCATTATTCAAGTCGGAAATACTTTTGCGCAACACATTGCTCGTATCCCTCAATGCAATTTCCAGTTTGTTTAGTTTTAAATCAAAGTCTGATCTTATATTTGCAGATGTATCTTTAAAAGCCGAATGGTTCTCATTTATTTTATCATCTAGTTTTAAAATTTCCGAATTTAGTTTCGAATTGGTTAAGCCATTTAAATTCTGCATATCAAAACGTATAGATGATGCTGTATCTGCTAATTCTTTACTTTTGTTTGCATCAAATTGTGCGAATTGATTTGTTACTGATTTTTCCAATTGACTTATGCTACTATGTAAATTGCTTGTTTCACTGTCTATTCTTAATCTTAAAATTCGAACTGAATCTTCCAGTGTCGATTGCATTTCTGATGCATTCCGGTTCATTTCATTCTGAAAGAAATTTAAGTCAGTTTGAACATCGGAATTCAGTTTGCTTATTTGCTTGTTAAATGAAGTTCTGATTAAAACGGCAGTATCGGTAAGTTTGCCATTCATTCTGCTTTCCAATTGCTTTAATTGCTTGTCAAAAAAAATCTCATTGCCCGATAATGATTGCTTAAGTTTTTCAATCTGAATGAGTCGCTCATTTCGCAATAGCTTTGCAGTATCACGAAGGCTT
Organism: Marinifilum sp.; assembly: GCA_025210415.1. Taxonomy (GTDB): domain Bacteria; phylum Bacteroidota; class Bacteroidia; order Bacteroidales; family Marinifilaceae; genus Marinifilum. Next base: position 5,927 of record JAOARS010000447.1, read on the forward strand.
GCCTTTAATAAATTTTCCGGAACCTCAGCTTTTAATACATTATTTGCAGGATCGTACAACAAGCCTTCTCCAATTGAATAGTTGTAGCAAGCATCAATCAAGTAGCCAAAATGTATTGCTCCGGGAGCATATCCATTTTTAAAATGATTTTTAACCTCTTGTTTACTCTGCATACTTTGAGCATGAACAAACTGGACTGATAACAAGAAAACAAAAGAGAAGTAGTAGAGTTTTTTCATATTAATAAAATTTAAACAACCTTTAATTCAGCTTAGCTATTGGTTTTAATATAATATAGGACGTTATAGTTTTACAATTTTAACCACATCCTTTTTTTGATTTGAATAAATAATGTTCAGGTAATAATGTCCGGCCTTTAAATGAGATAGATTTACTTCTATTTCATCTCCTAAACTTTTAGCATCAGCATCTTGCTGTTGGCCTTTTGTGTCGAATAATAAGATCAAATCAATCGAATCAATTTTATCCGGAGGTATATGAATCCAACACCTTTCTAATGTTGGGTTTGGTGCTGCAACAAGAAACTGAGTCTCGCCTTTTTCTTCACATTCAATCTCAATTGGCAAAATAAAAGGGCTTAATTCTATTTCCGATTTGTTACGATCATAAGCTGTTACACTTTCCGCTTTAAATTCTATGGCATATTCGCAATTGTTGGCTATGAGCTGATAATGTGTTTCGGGCTTAATCACAAAATCTATCGAGATAGGTAATTCATCCAGTTTAAGGCTTTTATCTCTGCCTTTTATTGTAAGCGAGTATAATACATAAGAACTGTCGATTCTTTGCATTTCAAAATATTCATTCTTTTTTAACCCCAACTGTTCAGAATTGGCGGAAATACGCAAAGAATCAGCATAAATAACTTCCGGATCAAAACTCAATTTGTAAGTAATACCATGCATACCACTGATATTTTCAGCATCAACTCCAAGGGTGGCATGACTATTAAAAGTAGCTGCCTCGCCAAATTTAATTCCTGAAGAAATACTTGCTTTTACACTTTGTGCAAACGAAATTTTAACACAAGTAGTTAATACGATTACTAAAATTGAAACCAGAAAAATTCTATTCATCATCTTAAAAAACATTAAGTTTTAGCAAATATATTTTATTATTGTCATTTATTTATCATTTAAATCAACAAACACCTCATCACATTATGTCACAATAATGTTATATCTTATGAAACATTAGAAATCATAAGGCTTTTCAATATTATTTAATTTGTTTCTAAATTAGTTTGAATACTGAATTATCAATAAAAAATTATCTGTTGATTTTACGAATGGCTTTTCTTCATTCATATTTTTTGTATATTCGCATGTCGCATACCATATATTATTGCTTAAACCAATTGAATTAATGCCTTACCGTAGATTACCGAATAC
>JAOARS010000448.1 GCA_025210415.1 Marinifilum sp.
ACACGATTACAGTGAAATCGGTAAATGATACACCTGTAGCAGTGGATGATACCAATGTGGTAGATGAAGATTCATCGGTAAGTGGAAATGTATTGACCAATGATACTGACTTGGGTGATGCTCCTGTTGTAGTAGTGTCAAATACAGATCCATCGAACGGAAGTGCTACGATTAATGCAGATGGAAGCTATACGTATACACCAAATACCGACTTTTTTGGAGCCGACACATTTACTTATACCATTGAAGATGTGGATGGTGAAAAATCAATTGCAACAGTAACAATTACGGTGAATCCAACAAACGATGAGCCGATAGCAGTTAACGATACTTACACTACCAACGAAGATGTTAGTGTGAGTGGAAATGTAATGACCAATGATACTGATTTGGGCGATGCACCTGTTACAGTAGTTTCTTTCACAAATGCTCCTCACGGAACTGTGAATGTAAATGCTGATGGTAGTTTTACATATACACCAAACAGAGATTTCTTTGGAACCGATAACTTTAACTACACCATAAAAGATGTTGATGGTGATGAAGATTTCACAACCGTAATTGTTAATGTTGTATCTGTTGATGATACACCTGTAGCAGTAGATGATACCAGTGTTGTTGATGAAGATTCATCGGTTAATGGAAATGTGTTGACCAATGATACTAACTTGGGTGATGCTCCTGTAACTGTTGTTTCAAACACTGATCCGGCAAAGGGAAGTGTAACGGTTAATGCAGATGGAACCTACACCTACACACCAAATGCAGATTTTTTTGGTACAGATAATTTTGAGTATACCATTGAAGATGCAGATGGTGATCAGGATATTGCAACGGTAACAATAACTGTTAATCCAACTGATGATACGCCATTGGCTGTAGACGATAGTTTATGGTTGAAGGAAAACTCATCAATCAGTGGAAATGTATTTGACAATGATGAAAGATTGGTTGATATTGCTGTTGTGATTTCTACAAATACCGATTCTTCTCATGGTATATTGGTAATTAATTCTGATGGAACATTCACTTACACGCCAACTTCAGGTTATTTTGGTAACGATTCGTTCACTTACACTTTACGCGATGTAGATGGTGATGAGTCGACAGCGACTGTAAGCATTTGGGTTGATCCTTTAGATTACGATCCGATTGCAAATGACGATTCTGATATCATTAATGAAGACGAAACTTCATCGGGTAACTTGTTTGCCAACGACAAAGATTTTATCAATACACCTGTTGTGGTAGTTTCCAATACCGATCCGGCAAATGGAACTGTAATTGTTAATTCCGATGGAACTTACACTTATACTCCAAATGCTGATTTCTTTGGGGTGGATACATTTACTTACACTTTAGAAGATGCAGATGGTGATCAGGATACGGCAACTGTAACAATAACTGTTAATTCGGTGAACGATACTCCTATTGCAGTTAATGATACTTATACTGTTGATGAGGATGATTCGGTAAGTGGAAATCTAATGGATAATGACACCAATTTGGGTGATGCTACGGTAACTATTATATCAAATACAAATCCGGCAAACGGAACAGTAACGGTAAATGCTGATGGTACTTTTGATTACACCCCAAATGCAGATTTCTTCGGAATGAACACATTTGAGTATACCATAGAAGATGTGGATGGAGAACAGTCAACCGCTACGGTTACAATCACTGTAAATTCGGTGAACGACTTGCCAGTTGCTGTTGATGATACCAATGTAACCGATGAGGATACTGCTGTTAGCGGTAATGTATTAACCAATGATACAAACTTGGGTGATGTGGTTGTTGAGGTAGTTGATATGACTGATTCGGCAAATGGAACAGTAGTTATTAATTCTGATGGTACATACACTTACATACCAGGTACAAACTTTAATGGTACCGATACCTTTACTTATACCATTGAAGATGCAAATGGAGATCAATCAACAGCTACAGTTACAATTACTGTAAATCCGGTGAATGATGCGCCTGTTGCAATTGATGATACCAACTCAACCGATGAAAATACAAGTGTTACTGGTAATGTATTGCCAAACGATACTGATATTGATTTGGATAATTTAACTGTTGCATCAATCAATGATAAAATAGCTGATTTAGGAACTGCAATCAACCTGACTGAGGGAGGAACAATTGCTCTTAAGGCTGATGGTTCATACGAGTTCAATCCTAATGGTGATTTCGATTATCTGAATACTGACGAAACTGCACAAGTTAGTTTCACTTATGTAATGAACGATGGCAATGCTGATAGTAATGCTGCAACTGTTCTTATTACAATTGTAGGTGTGAACGATGCTCCTGTAGCTGAAGATGATTTCATTGAAACCATAGACAATGAAGAGATTATTATTTCTGTGAAAGATAATGATTCAGATGCAGATGGAGATAAGCTGGATGTAATCATTGTTTCGGGTCCGATGTTTGGCGATGTAATTGTGAATGAAGATGGCACTTTATCATATACAGCACATTTAGGTGAATACTGTAAAACAGATTTGATTGTTTACAGAGTATGCGACCCTGAAGGATTGTGCGATGAAGCCTCAATTACAATTGAAATAGGTTTGAATGATACTGATGAGGATAGTATACCAGACGCGATAGAAACACTGACCTTAAATTCTGATGACGATGCTGACTTGAACTATCAGGATTTAGATAGCGATAATGATGGTATCTCGGATGAAGATGAAGCTCAAATTTCCGATCCATGTACCGATGATCCTATAGATACAGATGAAGATGGAATTCCGGATTACCTTGATTCGGATAGTGATAATGATGGTTACCCTGACAAAGAAGAGGGAGATGATGATTGTGATGGAGATGGAATTGCTGATTATATTGATGCTTATGATGATTGTGCTGATTATGTTTCTGTTCCAGAAGGATTTTCTCCAAATGGTGATGGTGTTAATGATCGGTTTGTGATTAAAGGAATTAAAGATTTCCCGAACTCACGCTTGATGGTTTTCAACCGTTGGGGAAATAAAATTTTTGAAGCAACCGGTTACTTGAACGACTGGGATGGAAGATCAGATAATAGCTTAACTGTTGGTTCTAAAATAATTCCTGAAGGAACATATTATTACATCATAGACCTAGGTAACGGTGATAAACCAATAAAAGGATTCGTCTACATCAATTACTAAAATGAATACAATGAACAGATATAGTTTAAAAACTCTAAAATATATTGCCCTGTTTGTGCTGCTTTTGCCTTTTGTGAATAAAGCAAAAGCACAGCAAGATCCTATGTATACACAATACATGCACAATCCGTTAACAGTGAATCCGGCTTATGCCGGAAGCACTGATATGCTGAGTGCAATGTTTTTGGCCCGTGAACAATGGGTGGGATTCGATGGAGCACCTAAGTCGCGTACATTAACTTTAAGCGCACCAATTACCAGATACAATATTGGAGCAGGTTTCGCTTTTATTAATGATGAATTAGGGCCGGTAAAGCAAAATAGCTTTTATACCGATTTTGCTTATCATTTAAAAATTAGTGAAAAAGGAACCCTTTCTATGGGACTGAAAGGAGGTTTTGATATGATTCAGATTGATTTAATGAACCTGACTTTAGATCAACAAAATGATGATACATTCTCTCAGAATTTTGAAGAGAAGTTTATACTGAATTTTGGTCTTGGTTTGTATTACTACACCGATCGTTTTTATTTGGGAGCATCTATTCCAAGAATGTTAAAGAATAATTACGACAATGATGGGATTAACACCACAAGCTTAGGATACAAGGAACGTCACTATTTTCTTACTACAGGTGCTTTGTTCGATTTGAATGACTACATTAAATTAAAGCCATCGGTTTTATCGAAAATTGTATGGAATGCACCTCTGTCAATAGATTTGTCTGCCAATTTTATTTTCTATGATCAGTTATGGTTGGGAGCTTCGTATCGTATCGATGACTCGATGAGTTTTTTAATTCATTATCAATTATCGGATCAATTAAGAGTTGGTTATGCATTTGACCTAACCGAATCGGAACTGAGAAGATATAACAATGGAACACATGAGATTATGGTTGCTTTCGACTTCCAGTTCAACAAGAAGAAAATAATGACACCAAGATATTTTTAACCTACAGATTGAATAGAAAGATGAAGAAATTTACATATACATTGTGTCTTGTATTCTCACTGATTTGTATTCAGTTGCAGGCACAAATATTATCGAAAGCTGATAAGCATTTTAATTCGTTTGCTTATCAGGATGCAATTGAATTGTATGAAATTCTTTGGCAGAAAGATAGTTTGAATGACTATTTGGTAAAACAACTGGCAATGTCGTACCGGATGTTGAACAATAGCACGAAAACAGAGGAATGGTATGCCAGAGTAATGAAGGCCAGCGATGTTCAGGCAGAAGATTATTTGCACTATGCTCGCGCATTGCAAGCCAATGAGAAGTATGATCAGGCCAAGCATTATTTGGAAAGATATGCTGAGTTTGCTAAGGTAAACCTAAATGGGATCGATTTGGAATACATTTCAGAATTAAAAGGAGCAGAACGTAGGTATTCAATCGCTCCAATTTCTATTAATTCTGAAGCTTCGGATTTTGGAACTGCTTTTTATCAAAACAAAATTGTTTTCTCATCAGCAAAAGCGAAACCAAGTTTAATTAAGCGAAACTATCGCTGGAATGAACAGAATTATTTAAGATTGTATACATCAGATCCATTGCAAAATGGTGATTTGAAAAATGCCGATTTATTATCAAATGAATTGGGAACCAATTTTCACGATGGACCGGTTTGTTTTAACGAAACAGGCGATGAAATGTACCTAACTCGTAATTTTGTTTCTACCTCAAAAAGAGCAAAAAGAAACAACGATGGAGTAGTAAGCATTCAGTTGTACTTTAGTAAGAAAGAAGGCAAGAAGTGGTCTGCACCTAAACTGATGTCAGTAAACCTGGAAGGTTATTCAACAGGTCATCCAAGCCTTTCGAAGGATGGAAAGATATTGTATTTCATTTCTGATCGTCCCGGAGGAGTAGGTGGAACAGATATCTATTTTTCAGAAAGAAAAGATGACTCATGGTCAGAACCTGTAAATGCAGGCGGTAGAGTGAATACAAAGGAGAATGAAATGTTCCCATTTGTAACCGAAAATGATATTTTGTATTTCGCATCCAAAGGTCATACCGGATTGGGAGGTTTAGATATTTTCTGGATTGATGATTTGAACAATGATAAACCAGTAAATTTAGGATCGCCAATTAATACATCGAAAGATGATTTTGCATTGATTCTGAAAAATGGCAAAGGCTATTTGTCTTCGAACAGGGTAAAAGGTGAGACTTTTGATGATATCTACAGATTCGAAATATTAGAGCGAGTAATAAAAGGACAAGTTCTTAATTCTGAGACCGACGAGATTTTAGGTTTTACAAGAGTTTCATTGCTTGATGAAAATGGAAATCTTGTAAATGAAATCGAAACTGCAGAAGATGGAAGGTTCAGTTTCATTATCAAAGAGGTTCAGGGGTTTAAATTGTTATCGGTAAAACAACAGTTTACAGATGGTGTAGGAGAGGTGTTAGCAGTTGATTTAAAAGATCAGACCGAAGTATATCGCAAATTGTACCAAGCACCTGATAATACTTTACAATTGGATGGTTTGGTTGTTTATCGTGAAAATCGATTGCCTGTAGAAGGAGTAAATGTTACTTTATTTAAAAAGGGTACTTCTGAGCCTATTGATTTGATTACAAATGATGAAGGAAAAGTTGCCTGCATCCTTGAAAGAGATGCAGAATATACAATTGAATATCAAAAAGATGATATTTTGTCAAAATCAGGAAGTATTAATACGTATGATATTGATGAAGACCACATTTATGTAGAAGAGAAAGTAGACAAGGTACAAGTAGGTAAAGTATTTGTACTGGAGAATATATTTTACGATTTGGATAAATCAAACATTAGACCTGATGCGGCAATTGAGTTGGATAAATTGGTTCTAATCATGAACGATAATCCAACATTGAAGATTGAGTTAAGTTCTCATACCGATTCACGAGGTAGCGATGCATACAATATGGCTTTATCGGATAAAAGAGCAAAATCAGCCGTGCAGTACATCATCGAGAATGGAATTTCTAAAGAAAGAATTGTTGCGAAAGGATATGGAGAAACCAAGTTAATTAACCGTTGTTCTAACGGCGTAAAATGTAGTAAGGCTGAACATCAGGCTAACCGTAGAACCGAGGTAAAAGTGTTGGAGTTGTAGAAGCGAAAACCTCAGTCATGAGCTCGGAGAGAAGGATAGAATGAGGTGATTTTAAAGAAAAAGCCGCTGATTGTTCAGCGGCTTTAATTTTATATATTTTGATGGTGAACGTTTCATTCATTCACTCACTCATTTACTGTGAACTACTTCTCACACTCCTCAAGCAAAGCCTTCACAGCAGCTTCCAATTGCTCATCTTCGCCTTTGGTAATGGTTTCAGGCATGTTCTTTACTTGAATATCAGGAACTGTCTGATTGTTTTCCAACCATTCACCAGCTTTGTTTTTAGCACTTACAGGAATCGAACCCCAAAGAACACGGTCGTTCTGAAGCATTTCCCAGCCAGCAAAACTACAAGTTCCCGGAACAGGCATACCAATCAGTTTACCAATGTTAAGATCCTGGTAAGCACAAGAGAAACAATGACCATCGCTGTAGTTCGATTCGTTTACCATAGCAACAGATGGCTTCGTCCAACGGTATCCAGGCTCAAATCCAACAGCACGATCCTCAATGGCATATTCCATAAAAGTTTCACCAGTTAAAAACATGGTAATATCGCCAACCAAGTCGCCACCACCATTAAATCGAGTATCGATAATGATACCATCTCTATCGTAGTATTTACCCATTACTTTTTCGTAAGTGTTACGATATGCACCATCGTTCATTCCCGGAATATGAACATATGCCAATTTTCCATTGCTCAAACGATCAACTTCATCTTCATTTTTCTTTACCCAACGCTTGTAAATCAAATCACTTTCTGTTTTTAAAGAAACAGGTTTTACTGTGATATCTTGATATTTTTTAGTTGATGGATCGAAAATGTGCAATGCTGTAAATTGACCAGCTTTGCGATTTAGAAATTTTGTAAAATCAACATCTTTACCAATTTCAATTCCATCAATTTGCTTGATAATCATACCTGCTTTTACGTTGAATTTTTTCTTATCCAATGGTCCATCCTTAATAACTTCGGTAATCTTAATTCCATCACCTTTGTACTTGTAATCGATAAAAATACCTAAAGAAGCTGTTTTGTCTCCATTACGGATGCCACCATAGTAACGAGCACCTGAGTGAGAAACATTTAATTCTCCCAACATTTCAGAAAGCAATTGAGCAAACTCAAAATCGTTGCTGATTGATTTTAGTTTTGGTTCGTAGTTATCTTTCAATTCATCCCAAGGAGCTCCGTGATAATCTGAAATGTAGAACATGCCTTTGTTACGGCTGTATACATGGTCGAACATTTGCTGGCGTTCAGCAGCAACATTCAAAATCATTTCACTGTTTACAGAAATAGGTTTTTTCGACTTAGCTGTCAAATTTACTTTTGACATGGTACCACCTGAAAGCAGGAATAACTTTTTCATTTCCTTGTCCCAAACCAAACTTCCGTCTTTATCGCCAATAGGAATCAATTTCTTGGTTTCTTTAGTACGAAGTTTAGTGCTCCAGATACTATAATCTTTGTCAAACTTAGCGATGTAATAAAGAGTTTCGCCATCCTTAGAAAGAACAGCATCACTTAATTTAGAAGAGTGAATGGTTAATCTTTTCTTACGATCTTTCATACCATCCCAATCGAAAGTCAGCAAACTGTCTTTTTTAGCTTCTTCCTTTTTGGCTTTATCTTTTTTAGACTTTTTCTTGTCTTTCTTTTCGTCCTTTTTAGCCTTTTCTTTTTCCTCTTTTTCTTTCTTTTCGATTTCTTTCAGCAGAGCATAATCATCTTTACTCATATTGAACCTGTCCCAAGCATCTTTGGTAAAGAACATGGTGTAAACATCCATTTGGCGAGATCCGCTGTTTGCATACGAACGTAAACCATGACGATCGCTGAACCACAACATTTGCTTGCCTTTGTTTACCCATTTTGCATAACTATCACCATAACCACTTTCTGTTAGGTTAATCATTTTCTGCTTGCCATCAGCTGAAATGATCACAACTTCGCCATTAGCCAAAACAGGAGAGTAATCAACCAACAACCATTTGCTATCAGGACTCCATGCAAAATACTGATCACCTTCGCCCATATAAAACAACTGATCACCATTCATAATCGTACGGATCTTTTTGCTTTCAAGATGAAACACCTTTAAAGAACTTCTGTTTTCGATAAAAGCAATCTCTTTTCCATCAGGAGAGTATTTAGGTTGGTAATTGCTATTTTCATTAACAATTACAGGTTCTTCCTTAATTAAAGTAGAAGCGTAGAAATAAGGTTCGGTTTCATTTACTTTTTTACTTGCATAGATTCCCCATTTGGCATTTCTTTCACTGGCATACAAAACACTCTTTCCATCAGGCGAGAAACTCACAAAACGTTCCTGAGCAGGAGTAGTTGTAATTCGTTTGGTCATTTTTCCTTCAACCGACGAAACAAAAACTTCACCTCTTACAATGTAAGCAACCTCTTTTCCGTCAGGCGAGATAGCCATTTCTTTTACATTACCACGAATCGAGATAACCTGTTCGTTGTTTGCTTTGTCTTCAGTGCGAACATTTACATCCACTTTCTCTTGTTTTCCATTGCTCATGGTAAACAATTCACCATTGTGAGTGTAGCAAAGCGTACCATTTTTTGCTATGCTTAAGTAACGTACCGGATGCATTTTAAACATTGAGATCTGCTTATTTTTAACAGGTGTGGCAAGGTCCATTTTATGCACATTAAAGCATCCGCTTTCTTCACTTAAGTAGTAAATGCTTTTTTCATCAGCACTATAAACAGGATTTCTATCTTCTCCATTAAAAGAAGTGATCATTTTGTGTTTGTCGTTCTCAACATCATAGATCCAGATATCTCTGGTAACCGATGATACATGATGCTTACGGAATTCATTTTCGCCACCTTTTACATCATGATAAATGATCTGCTTGCCATTCTTACTGATTTTTACATCTTCAGCAGGAATTGTAAATACCTGATCAACTCGTCCTCCATTTGCAGGGACCTGATACAATTCACTTTGCGAGCGATGAGGATATTGTCTGTGATTGGCATCATCCAGACGAATACCCCCAAACAAAATATTCTTATTGTCGCGTGTAAAAGTGTAAGGAAGTTCATCATTTGAATGATAAGTAAGGCGTGTAGCAACTCCACCTTTAGCATCCATTACATAAACATCAAAATTACCGAAACGATTGGAAGCAAAGGCAATTTTACTTCCATCATGACTCCAGACAGGCATGTAATCGTGAGCCTTGTGGAAAGTTAATGGCCGAGCTTCACCACCTTTGGATGATACAACATACAAATCTCCTCTGTTGGTAAATACAATTTGTTCACCATCTGGCGAAATTGCTGCATATCGAATCCACTCTGAATTGCCGTTGGCAAACACAAATGTATTACAAAAAACAGCAAATAAGAAAATAAGCGATTTTTTCATTTTACTATAGTACTTGTTGTTTAAAAATGATGCAAATGCATCGAATTTGTTGAAATTTATAAGAGAATGGTAAAAATAAGTAAAAAATAATACCAGGAATATGGATTTAATAGAAATTGTACGGCTTTTCTTTGGTGTAATTAGTGTGCTGGTGTATGCACTTTACAAACATAAGTATAATTGTTGATATTGATAGTATTTCTAGAGTGAATATTAGAATGTTACACAATATTTTATGCTGAATTAAATTTGGGATGGTAGAAAGGAATTCATGCAAAGTTTTTTCGATTCGAATAAAACTATTTATTTTAGAGCCGAATTCTCAACCCACAACCATTGAACGAATCCAATAAAATAAAACTTTCCAGAAATAATTTTCGGAAAATATTCAATCAGTATTTTGCAAGCCTTGTAGGTTTTGCCAATACATTTGTGTCTGATTCAGATTTGAGCGAAGATTTGGTTCAGGAGGTATTTGTTGCCCTATGGGAAAAGCAGGAGGAATATCTAAATGAAATTACTCTGAAAGTATATTTGTATCGTGCTGTGCGTAACAAATGTTTGAATAATATTAAACATGAACAAGTTAAGAATAAGTATATAAACGAAACTCTTCCCAAACTGGAAACTGAAGAGTTTTTTTTAGATCAGGTTTTATCGGAAGAAGTGTCACGTTTGCTGTACAAATTTATTGAAGAATTGCCTAAACAGCGTCAACAAATTATTCGCTATGGTTTGTTTGGCCTAAAAAACCGGGAAATTGCCGATATAATGGGATTAAGTTTAAATACTGTAAAATCTCATAAATTGAATGCCTACAGAGAATTGCGAGAAAAATTGGGTAAACATGCTTATTTGGTGGCTATTCTTCTTGAAATTAATATCTAATGAGAATCAATAGTTGAAAGATTTTTTTAATGGTTCGTTAGTTTTTAGTCATTAGTTTGATTTGCAAAGCGCTCAAGAACAACTTGTTACAAAACTACACCTTGATTATCTAAATCGCTATAAACCTGATGGTTAAAAACATTAGGCAGTGCAAACTTGAGCAGCAGTGGCTCATATATTTTCGATTTTGGTATAAAAATTAAAGCAATCAGTTTGAGATTCTAACTACACTTCCGGATTCCCAATAATCAATTCCCAACCTCAATCTTCAAGTTTTTCAACTTTCTGTAATTAAAAAAAAATGCATTTCAACTAACACCCTTTTTCAATTTAGTGGTCTCTTAAATAAATTAGGTAATAAAACTGTATTTGACATTAGGCTTGAAATGCTTAACGATTTAGTTTAATTTAAGAGAGATAGATTTGATCATTCAGTAGCTATGAAAGATATATATGAGGTTGCAAAGCTAATTTCCAAAGAAAAAGTGGGTGAGTTGACTGTTGACGAACAGCAACAGCTTATTCAATGGAAATCGAAAAATGAAAAGAGCTACATGTTGGCTTCCGATTCAAAACAAATTCAGAAAAAACATGGCCTTTACAGTAAAATTGATAGAGAAAAATCCTGGGAAAAGATTACGAAACAAGTTCCGGATCTAAAACCCAAAGTAATCGAACTGAGAACAATATTAAAATGGGCAGCAGTTATCATGCTACCATTATTGGCCACAACTTATATGCTGAATGAAGTGTATTGGAGCAAAAATCCTGTAATTGTAGAAGCCGGAAGTTCAAAAGCTGTTCTTGAGTTATCGAATGGAAAAACCATTTACCTTGAAGATTATCAGGGGATAGATATAAAGTCCGGTAAAGAAAAGTTAGCAAGCAATACAAATAACAAATTGATCTATCAACAAGGAGAAGCTATTGGCGAGGCATTAAAATACAATACTATAAAAACACCCGTACAAGGAGAGTATTTTATGAAATTGTCCGATGGAACCAAGGTGTGGTTGAACGCTCAAACAGAAATCCAATTTCCTGAAAAATTTGGGAAAAACAAACGGGAAATAAAGTTGATTAGTGGAGAAGCCTATTTTGCCGTGACGAAAAATAAGAATAGACCTTTTGATGTGTATCTGAATAATGGAGCAAAAGTAGAAGTATTGGGAACTGAGTTCAATGTAATGGCTTATCAGGATGAAGATGAAATTCAAACCACATTGGTGGAAGGCAGTGTAAAATTTGCGAAAAATAATGATGAGATAATTCTGAAACCAGGAGAACAATCGGGCTTGCATGTTGAAACAGGACAAATACAGGTTCGGGAGGTGAAAACAGATATTTACACAGCATGGAAAAATGGAAAATTTGTTTTCAATCGTGAGCCGATGGAGAGTGTACTGAGAAAAATGTCTCGCTGGTATGGAATACAAGTGATTTGTGATGATGAGGCAGTATTGCAGCGCAGAATTTCTGGTGTAACCGACAGATATGAAGATATAGATAAGTTAATCAATCTGATTGAAGAAATATCGCCAATTGAATTGGAACTGGAAGACGATCACCTGTTGGTTAGTAGAAAGTAATGCTTCGACTTCGTTCAGCAACCGAATAGTAGAAATGTAGGAGAACACAAGGCCTTGCGTCTTGATCAAATAAAATATCAATTGCCATAGACTTTAGTCCGTGGATCAGATAAAAAAACGGGGAACCTGGACCGTTCCCCGAAAAATAGAGTCTTACGACTCAATAATGACAAGTTAAACTAAATGTCTAACCCAATTTCAAATGTATGAAAAAAAATTGTGTTACTGGCAGTAGGGAACGTGTATTCACTCCACTGCAAAAAATGCTCTTAACGATGAAACTAAGCGTATTTCTGTTTTTACTCGGAATAATAAGTGTGCAAGCCAATGAGTTGTTCTCGCAAACCTCATTGAGCATGCAAATGGAATCGGCTAGTGTTGAAGAAGTTCTTGAAGAAATCAAGCAACAATGCGATTACGATTTTATCTATGACTACGAGTATGTAAAAGAACTAGAGGATGTTACTATTGAATTTAACAGAGCCTCTTTAGATGAAGTATTGTACGAAGTACTAAAAAATACTAATCTGGACTACCGCGTTGATGATAAAATGATTGTTCTATTTCCTCGTAATGAGGTAAAGCCTTTGCCTGTAGTTAAGGAAAATACAGAAACATCTGTTCAACAACAAAAGAAAACCATCAAAGGTAAAGTTACCGACAAAACTGGAAATTCATTACCAGGCGTATCGGTGATAATCAAAGGAACTACAACTGGCGTTGCAACAGATACGGATGGAAATTATTTAATTGAATTTGAAGATTCGAATCCAACTTTAGTTTTTTCATTCGTTGGAATGATATCACAAGAATTTGCATATACAGGACAGGAGATTTTGAATGTAACTCTTGGGATGGACTCGGAACAAATGGCAGAAGTGATTGTAACGGGTTATCAGACTGTAAAGGAAGAACGAATGACTGGTGCCGTAGAGGTCATAACTGCAAAAGATTTGGTTGATACGCCTTTTTCCAGCGTTGATAACCTGATATCCGGTAAACTGGCAGGTGTATCTTCATTCATGTCTTCAGGCCAGGCCGGTTCAAATGCCGATATTCGTATTAGAGGCGTAAATACCCTGTCAGGTTCTACGCAGCCATTATGGATTGTTGATGGTTTGCCTATGCAAGGAGAAATTCCAAGTGTATCAGGAAATACAAACTCATTGCAAAGTGATATTCTAAATAATGGTATTGGTAACCTTGCCCCTTCGGATATCAAATCCATAACCATAATTAAAGACGCAGCAGCAGCAGCCATTTATGGTGCTCGTGCAGCAAATGGTGTAATTGTAATAACAACCAAAAAAGGAACACCAGGAGATTTACATGTGAGTTACAATGGTTCTTTTTCTTTGTCGATGGCACCAAGTTTTGATTTGGATTTTATGAATGCAGCCGAGAAAGTTGATTTCGAAAAGAAACTGTATCGCGACTTTAGAGACAATACCAGTTTAAGTAGAAACACTTACGGAAGAGTGGGCCGGATTTTGTTTGATGTAGATAACGGTAAATATACTGTAGCCCAGGCAAACGAATTAATGGATGACTTATCCAATAGAAAAACAGATTGGATGGATTTGCTTTTTAGAAATTCAAAGACACAAACCCACAGTTTGAGCCTATCGGGAGGAAATGATAAAACAACCACTTATTTTTCGGCCAATTATACCAAGCAAGAAGGGATTCTTAAAAATGACTCTTACGAAAATTTCAATGCCCGTTTAAATACGACTTACAAATTTAACGACAAGTTTGATGTTGCGGTAGGAATGAATGCTTCTTTGAGAAATAAAGAGTACCACAGCAGCAGTATCGATCCGTTTAAATATGCAATCTATGCCAACCCTTACGAAAAAGCATTTAATGCAGATGGTTCATACGCATCGGACGAAACTTATTTAACACTGGAAAGAAAACGGGGGCTGGATGAGTTCAAATTCAACAACTTTAATATTTTAAACGAAATTGACAATTCCCATAACAATTCTTCATACTGGAGTACGACATTAAATGCCCAATTGAATTATCAAATAATCGATGGCTTAAAACTGTCAACAAAATTTGCAGCAACAAGGTCAACGCGCGATAGCGAAAATTATGCCTTGGCGGGAACCTATGCGGCATACTCCAGAAACTGGCTAAAAAAATTCTTAGACAGAGAGTTAAAGCCGGAGGAAAATCAAGCCTATTTTTCCGAAAATGCAAGTTTCTCAAACGAATTCTCTTTAAACAATACATTAGAATATTCAAAAGAACATGGCGATTTTTATATAAGCGTACTGTTGGGACAAGAAATTTCAAGAACCAAATCCAACAATTTAGGTGTATTTTTCCCTGAATATTATAAGAACTACGAAATTGTCGGATACCCAAATATCATTGATATTAATGGTAGCGATATAGCATTGTCAGATTTCGGTAAGCGAGGAGTTGCAGAAGCAAGATATTCATCTTTCTATTCGGCATTTACAGTAGGCTACAAAGACAAATACATCGTAAACTTTAATGCCAGAAAAGATGGTGCCGATATTATTGGAAATAATAATCAATTTACACCTTTGTGGTCAACCAGTGTGCGTTGGAATTTAGGAAAAGAAGAATTTGTTGAGAACATTAGTTTCATCGATGACTTATCCCTTAAAGCACAATATGGTTTTACCGGAAACATTAATCGTAATGCTTTTCCGTTTACCCTTATCAACCTTTCCGGAACCGATAGGTATCGAAGCCAGCTGATTGCAGGATCTTATACTTATCCTAACCCATCAATTAAATGGGAGAAGAAAAAAGAAAAAGGGGTTAGCTTGTCAACCAGCATGTTCAATCATCGATTTGTTTTAGATGCTTCGTATTATCACAATACGGTTAGCGATGTTTTAGGCCTGCGCAGGTTGCCTAACTCGGCCGGTATTACCAGTCAAACAGCCAATGTGAGCGATATTTTAAACGAGGGTATCGAACTAAGTACAACCATTACCCCTATTAAAACCAACGATTTTACATTAAGTGTAGGGGGTAATATTTCCTTTAATAAAAACCGTTTGTCCAAGGCATTCTTTAACAGTTTGGATGACGTAAAATTACGTCAGGTATTAGGACAAAACAGGGTGAATGTAAGCGGATATGCTGTTGGAGCTATTTTTGGTATTAAAGATATGGGAGTTGACCCTACCAGTGGAAAAAGAAAGGTAGTTGCCACTTACGCCCAGGAAAACGGGGAGTTTATAAAAGGCGAAACCTTTAGAGACCAGTTGGTGTTGGATACAGATAAACCAGTATATCTTGGAGATTTAAATCCAAAATATACCGGGGGATTTAACTTGAGAATGAGTTATAAAAACTGGGATTTGAACGGAAACTTTGTATTTGAAGGCGGACATATCCTGCCAAAGTTTAGCGAAAGATTATCCAGTCCGATTACAAGTACTTCAGCAGCAAGATACGCTAAGCTAAACCTAATGAAAAACAAGGCATTCAGATGGAGAAAGCCTGGCGATGTAACCGATGTTGAAAGATACAGGGTAGAGGTTACCGATAACGACAAAATACCATTAGATACAGATTTTGAAGATGGCGATTACGTAAAAATGAGGAGCTTAATATTAAGCTACCGCATTCCATCAAACCTTTTAAAGAAACTAAACTTGAAAATCGATCGCTGTAAGTTTAGTGTGCAGGCAGAAAATCTGTTTACCTGGACCAAATATCAGGGAATCGACCCTGAGTTGAGAAGAGATTTTGGTTATCCTATTCCACGTAATTACAGGTTGACCTTAAATGTTGGATTTTAAATTTGAGAATAATGAAAAAATTAATCATATATATATTTGCAATCGCAACAATTTGTGTTTCGTGCGACGACTACTTGTCACTTCAACCCAAAAATGTGCTTACCTCGCAAAGCATCGAAGATGTAAAAACAATGGCTGGCAAACACATGAGAACACTCGAAACCGGAAAATTTAGCCAGTACAGCCCATTTGCAGTACGTGGTTTTTACAACAATGAATTCCTGTGGTATTTTGAAGATGCGTTGGACTTTTCGGGATTAAATTCATTTACAAAAGACAGAATTGAAGAGAAAGAATTTCGTTGGAAGCATAATTTCAACGAAGAAAGTGTATGGAGCGGCTTATATGCCAGTATAGGCGATTTTAACTTGTACTATTACGAGTTGGAACGATTAAATGAAGAAACCGACGAAGTGAAACGAGTAAAGGCCGAAGTGTTGTTTTCAAGAGCTTTTTATTATTTGCGTTTGGTTCAGTTCTTTTGCCCATACCGTACCAACCAATACGAATCGAATATCGAGAAGTATGGATTACCCGTTTTAAAACAGGTAGATGACCTTGTAGATAAATTTTTACCGGAAAGATTGAGTCAAAAAGAAACTTTTGAATGGATTTTACAAGACCTGACCAAATTAGAAGAACTGAATATTGAGCCGGATGCATGGAACATTTTATACAACAAAAGGGCAATGTACGGGTTGATGGCAGAGTTTTACTGGTGGCGAGCAGCATCGCCGGCAAAAGAAGAAGGCGATTGGGGAAAAGCCAGAGACTATGCCTTGCTATCTATTGATGGAACAAGCCTGGCAACCGGAACAAATGGCATACAGGCCATATTCAATCCCAATGCCATTAGTGCCAGCAGTGCGGTACAGGTTGTTACACCAGCCACTGCCAATATAAATTCTTACCGAAGCTTTTTCCAGGATTTCTTTAATACAATCGTTATTGCCAACAACGAGTATGCCCTGTATGATGCCGAAGATTACAGACGTGACCTGTTTATTAACCCGGGCACCAAAAAAATACATAAATACGATAATGCCGATATCGCAAAAAAACACATCACAAACCTTTGGCGCGTTGCCGAAATGTATTTGATTATCGCAGAATCGTACGAGCAAGAAGGAGATGATACAAATGCCAAAAAATACTTGAATGATTTTAAACGTTCGCGTATCAACAATTATACCTCGTATGCCGGAAGCGATATAATGGATGAAATTATACGCGAACGTAAAAAAGAATTTTTATGCGAAGCCGGATACCGATGGAGAGACATGAAAAGATACGGTGCTACAGCTCAAAGAACTACATCTAAAGGCGAGGTACTGAATCTGTTGGAAAACGATTATCGCTATTCGTTCATTATCCCGAGTATTACGGAATTGCAGGTGAACCCAAATAATTTCCAAAATCCGGGATGGGATGAACAAGCCGGTGAAGAATAGTGTTTGTTGAATTTTATGTAAATAAAAAGTTATGAAGAATAAAATATATAATTTATTAATCTTGTCCTTATCCATGTTGATATGCTTTTCTGCTTGCGATAAGGAAGCAGGTTTTGAGTATGACATTAAGGTTCCCGATAATGCAGATGTGGACAGCATTTTGTTTTCGCCAAACCATACACTACTGATTGATGACGGAATTTCGCAGTTGGGTTTTAATTTAAAGCTATTTTCTATAATCGAAGAAGAATTCACGAACTCCAGAACCGGCGAGAAGGAAACCAAGGAAGTTTTGTATCCAATCGATTTGGCAGACGTTCCTAAAGGTGAAGTAAAATATTTTTACCAGGAAGAAGGAAAAGATCCGGTGAAACTGGATCAAAACTACTTGATACCCAACGGTAAAATATCAGCTCCACAAATTAAGGTGTTTGCCGAAATATTCGGTACCAAAACAAAGGAATACGAAGTAAGCCTAAGGTCAGCATTGGAGGACAATGATTTTTATAAAGAAAAATCGATCCCGGTTGTATTTCACATTCTTGAGTATTCCGGAAAGAAAAACACCGATTTTAAACTGGGCTACGAACACATCGAAGCAAAAATGAACAGGCTTAATGATTTGTTTTCAAGAAAACTAAACGTAAGCCCTAATGGTGTTGACACCCGGGTTCGTTTTGTTGCAGCCACCCATTCGCCCGATGGTGCAAAACTGGATAATCCGGGAATGCACGTTTTCAACATAGGCGCCGAAACGGTTGAAGCAAGCATCGATCCTTCCATGATAGATGATTACTACATTCAGAATGGACCTTGGAAAGATTTTAACTTTTCAAAATATTTAGAAGAGAAGTCATTAGTCTGGAATCATAAGAATTACTTAAACATATGGATTATACCAACTAAAGAGTATGTCTCAAACAAATTTCCACCAACAGTTGTTCAAACTGGTCATCCTTTAGCAGGATTATATATGCAACAAATTGATGGTGATAAAGATACTTATACTGTAAATGAACTTGGTATTTTGAACGCTTACAGTAATTTTGCCAACGGAGCTTTGGAAATTAATGTAGGCACTTATTTTGGTTTGTTGCAAACCTATGGTTACCGCAAAATTACATCTGACGTTGATTTTTGCGACGATACCTTTGTGTTCAATTTATTTGGAACACGAGGTGCCGAAAAATATGACCCTTTAAAGGATATTTATTTTAGGCAAAACAACATCATGGATGGTACTTTTACTGCAACCACAATAACAAAAAATCAAGCAGAAAGAATACACCACATTTTAAATTATTCCCCAACAAGAATGATGTGGAAATAAGCTAAGCAAAAAACAATGAGGGTGGATTTTTCATCCTCTTTGTTTTTTGAGATTGATGGAATACACCCGCAAGCACAAATAATACCAAATGCAACATAGAGCGAGTCATTTTAGAAAATAGTATCATGCCGATGTAGAAAATGTTAGGCAGTGCAAGTTTGCGAAGCAGTGACTCATATATTTTCACAATCGGTATAATACCGATTAGTTACTTAATTCACTCACATATTTCACTTTCCTGAAATAACTTTATACCCGAAGGCATATTGCTTAAATATCGCGCAAAGAACACAAAGCAAAAATATCATTTCACCCCAACGGACGAAATACAATTGCCTTAATCCTTTATTACAAAGGGCACAAAGAAAAATCTTTGCAGATTTTAGGATCAATCGGGAAGCTTGTTTGTGATTGAGTGATCTAGTATATAAAACCGTATAAAATTACATAATCAAATGCGAAAAATACTTACAATTATAGCAATAGTAGCCTGTTTCATATCCTGTAATCAAACCAATAAAACCGAATTTACAATCAAAGGAAAGATTATTGGAGAAGTAAAAGGGCCACTACAACTGTTACAAGACGGAAAATTTATAAAACTTGAAAACAAGGACAACACTTTTGAATTAAAAGGTTCAATAGAAAATATACAAGAAGCAGAAATCTGGTATGGTTTCGAATCTCAGTTATTTTACTATGGCCCGGGAACTACTGAATTAACATTACATGTAGAGCAACAAAAGAAAAATACCGTTTCGGGAGCTGTCGAAAATCAAATATTCAAAAACTTTTTGGATCAATTGACAGCAATAGATGAAAAAAATGTAGAGAAAAGAAAATCTCTGATTATAGATTTTGTTCAAAAAAACAGAAACTCCCAGGTGGCAATTCGTTTTTTTGAGCCTAAATATACATTGAAATGGGAAAACAAAGAGTACAAAGAAGCATATGCACAACTTGCTGATCATGTTAAACAGAGTTACGTGGGTAAAATTATAGGAGAAACAGTTAGATTAAAAGAAAACTCTGAAGTAGGTAGAAAATTTATTGATATAAGCCTTCCGAACCTTAAAGGAGATACAATTTCCTTGTCAGATGTAGTGAAAGAAAATAAGCTTACTGTTCTCGACTTTTGGTCTTCAACATGTGGTTACTGTAGAAGAGACGCCCAGGTTTTGCTAAAACATTATCCCGAATTAAAAGAAAAAGGCTTGGAAGTGTTTGCATGCTCTTTGGATAGACGCAAGGACAAATGGATGAAAGCCATTGATGAAGATAAAACCAACTGGATACATGTAATGGACAAAGAACAATCAACAGCTAATGATTATTATCTGGTATCCATTCCTGTTGTTTTGGTTATTAATAACAAAGGAGAAATTATAGCTAACGATTTGTCACCAGAGGGCTTGGTTGAGTTTTTAAGAAAAGAATTGGAGAAATAGGTTATGAAGAAACTAATCGTATTATTTTGGATCATTGTATCATACCATTACGGGCATGCCCAGGGAATTGAATTTGAACATACATCATTACATGATGCAATTGAAAAAGCAAAGCTTGAAAAAAAAATGGTTTTTGTAGACTGTTACACCCAATGGTGTGGCCCTTGCAAACTGATGGCAAAAAAAGTTTTTGTTCTCGAAAATGTTGGAAATTACTTTAATCAACATTTCGTGAATTTAAAAGTGGATATGGAAACAGCCGAAGGCCGAAAAATAGCCGAAAAATACAAGGTACAATCCTATCCAACCCTGTTATGGATTGACAAAGACGAAAGAGATGTTCATCGTGCTGTTGGAGCTGGTGATGAAAAATACTTATTAGCAGAAGCTGCAAAAGCTGTAAATCCTGAAAGCAGATGGGCACATATGGAAAAAAGATTTAAGGATGGAGAAAGAACACCTGAATTTTTAAAGAAATACATAATGGATGGTGTGCGTCTGAGGATGAATGTGTCAGAAGCTGCAAAAGCATACCTGTTAATAAAACCCGAAGAAGAGTATTTAAATAAAGAAGACTTTTATGTGATTGCCAGTACTGTTTACTCCAAGGATCATCCAAAATTTAAGTTTGTTTTTGAAAATAAGAATAAGTTTAAGCAGTTGGTAGACGAAAGAAGTGTTAATACTTTTATAGAAAATATTTTTGTATTTAACCTATTGCCTTTAATGATTAACGATGCCGATCCGGAGTTCTTGAATAAACAAAAGCAGGAAATAAAGGACTTTGATGAAGCTTACGGAGAACAAATGATTCAGTTGGCAGAAGTAAAATATTTGCATCGTAAAGGAAAAGAATTAGAGTATTTTCAAGCATTTATCAGTTATATTAATAAACATGAAAGCGATAATGCAAGTAAGTTAGGACAGTGTGCATGGGAAATTTCCAATTCAAAATTAGAATTAGACAAAAACATTTTATCTTCGGCTATCGCATTGATAAAAAAATCAGTTGAACTGGATAACAAATATTATTCGAATGATACGTATGCTAAACTTTTAGAAAGAGCAGGGTTTCATAAAAAAGCTAAAATGCAGGCACAATTGGCTTTAGACTTGGCTCCGGATAAACAAAAAGAGAATTTATGGTCTTATTCGTATTTTAACAAATAATACCGATTCGTATTGAAGAAACTGTTTAAGTTTTATTCTTTGATTTATTTTGGCGACTTTCGTTCAACAGAACTTCTATTTTGGGATTCCGACTACAGTTCGGATTCCCAATTGTTGATTTTACCTGGCTAAACATCCTCCCTGATACCCTCACTCAATATGGCATAAGCCAAATTTTCACAATCGGTATTTAGGTATAAAAATTTAACAAGATTTGACATTTTCTCATTTGGAATCATAACTTCCTGTAATTTAAATACGTTCACCCTTTCGCCTGTCGGCACTTTGTTCATCGATAATTCCCTCTGCAAGGAATTCACGAACTCCGCTTCGCTTCGCTACGGTTCCCTACAAGTAGGCTGTGCAAAATTGAAAAAAAACTTCTGTCAGGATTTTAATAAACCTCTTCTTTTAAATCATGTATTTTCAAATAGATAAACATTGGATACAGTTGCATTTTGATCAGAAAAATCCAATTAAAAACATTTCAGAACTTCCATAAATGATACAAAATTTACGTTTTATGGTATGCCACGAAGTGGCTAAATTTGAGTAATACCAATTTTATTTTGGAATGAGCGTTAAATTGTTTTGAATATTTTGA
>JAOARS010000449.1 GCA_025210415.1 Marinifilum sp.
ATTGTTGATTTTGAAAGGAAAAAATTAAATATTTTGCACAGCCTACCCGAAGGGAAACACCCAAACTTTTTCCTTTGTCGGGATATCAAAGTAAGCATGGTGTTTATCTACTCAATAGACTTAGCTTTTCGGGAATTTTGGCGAATTTATTTTTTTCTTTATCAAGTCAAAATTTTCAAGCATAGCCGTAGCTACTGTTTAAAATTTTGAAGCAGGGAAAGGGAAAAAGAAAGAGCGAAAAACCCGAAAAGCTATGTGTATTGAGTATATAATGCCAATGCTGAAAATATTAGGCAGCGCGGATAAATTCGGGATTGCGAAGCAGTGGCTCATATATTTTCACAATCGGTATTAGAATCAAAACAAATTTCCTGAAGTAATCTTCTACAAACCCAATGTAATCACTTCAGGAGCAAGTCAAGATATTGTTTTATTCCAAATGCAATAATAAAATGGAGTATTTTGACCTTATTTAAGGCAAAAAAATAAGGTATAGTTGTTCTACGTCGCATCTTTTTTAACGAAAAACAAGGGCAAAAGAAGCTCTGTTTTTATAGCCCATTTATTGTCGGTTTTGGTATTAAATCTAATTGTATCAAATTAAAAATGCCCCTGCAAAGTACCAGCTTATTACAGGGGCATTGGTATTAGTCATATTTTTAACTTCGACTTAATAAAGAAAGTTTTTTACTATCCCCATTCATAAAAATTAATTCTTAATGAAGGGTCATCGGCATTAATTAATGAAAATGTTTTATTAGTATATCTTTCCAATGTTCCTGTTCCTTCAATATAGTGTCCCTTTTTATTGGCAAACAAGTCAATCAAAGGCTTTAACAAAGGAGCCAGGCCACCTACATTAGTATCGCCAGTAAGAGTAATGTAAAGCTTTCCATCATCTTTTATTTCATAATTAATATCAAACCAGAATTTACCCTTATTAGTATAGATATACAAATATGGCACTTTATCTTTCTTTCCTAAGTCATAAAAATAAATTCTATCAATGGTAATGTCTGATTTAACAAGTTTTCCATATCCACTTAAGAAGTTTCTAAATGCCAGACTTGATTTATTATTTTTATCAAGTGTATTATATCTGGCATTTGGCCTCTTGCCAAAATCATAAGGTGCTAAAGGAATTCCGGGAACCATATCATACACAATGCTTACTCCACTTTTCTTCTCCACAAAAGAATCCTTATCCGAATCATAATCAAAACATTCAATGGATTCCCCCCCTATTTCAATTGCCTTAATCAAACAAAAACCTTCGGGTGTAAATTTTAAAGGTGCAGATACTCTTTTAATAGTCGATCCTTCCATGTACGAAATCTTAGCGAGTCTCTTTACCGCATCATAGCTAAAAGCAGCAACTGGAGAATCTCCTGATTTTAAATTGCGAAAAACAGATTTACTTGGGTCTCCTGCTAATCTAGCAACATTATTGTAAACAGGTTTCAAATTCCAATTCTCTTTAGTTGCAGGTTTTAAAATCAATTCTGTCACCTCATCATCGCCATAGCCATTATCGGTTTTACTGGTTAGTTTTATTTCATCATCGCTAACTTCAGAAATATTGAATACATATTCGCCACCAAAATTATTATTCTCAGTTTCGTAAATGGCATGTAATACCGACCATGATTCGAACACCAAAGTGATATCTTGCTTTTTGACAATCTGATAAGTAATCGTGTCGTTTGCCGTACCTGCATTATAATCAGAGTGCATAATCACCTTACCATCATCACCAAACTTTAACAAAAGAGAAAATTCACCTGCTTCCTCATTAGGATTGTAATACCCAAACCAACCATTTTCCGGTGCTTTAAGTTTTGTATTGTATTCTGTTTTTAACTCCTCAAAACGTTCATTTATGCTTTTATCGAAAATATATTCTGCATCGTTATCATCGCATGCAACAAATAAAGCTCCAATAAAAAGTAATAGATATAATAAGTTCTTTTTCATTATTCCGGAATTTTATTGTTAGTAACTACATAATTGATGCGTTCTTCCATAATGTCTCTTAGCTTATACAAGTCAATATTAAACTTGTTCTTGTAGAAATCAGCTACGACACTTACTTTTTTAGCAATCAATTTTCTTCCTGTATTTAATTCTTGAATGTGAGCAATCTGATCGGGATTGGTAATTCCATCTGTACTTTGCTGATTAATAAACAAAGCTTCAAAACTAGCCTTGGGCATGGTTAAGAAATGAGAAACAATTTCACAAAAATCTTCATATTCATTGGCTGTACCGTAATTCCTCACCATTCCCAGTTTAATGGCATCGGCAAGACTAACATTATTACTCCATCCTTCGCCATTGTATTTTTCCGAGATGGTATTAAAACCTACCGGCATTCCAAAGTTTTGATGAACCAAGTGAGTAAACTCATGGTGAACCGTTGCAAGTATACCTCCACCCGGATCAGTCAACCAAGTCTTATTAGTCAGATCATAGCTATTTAAATTTAAAAGTGTAATACGCGCACCACCTTCTGCATATCCTAAAAGTCTGGTACCATCTTCCTTAAAAATATAAGATCCAATGTATACCAATTCAGGGGGAAACAACTTATCCATAAATGCTTTTCCTCCATCTCCCAGAGAACGATAGGGGTCAATCCATAAATATTCAACCAATTTGGTCACAGGAATCACAACATCTCTTTTTACCGGAGTTGCCGTATAATCGTCATCAATAAATCGATCTTCCCATTTCCAACGAACCGCAGTATTGTATTTATCTAACATGTTATTTTGCAGATAAGTATCTATTTCATCATTCGATACTTCAATTTTTGGTGGTACAAACTTGGTATTATCATCATCGCCACATGATGTGAAAAAGATTGGAGATAGTAGTAAAGCTAATCCCCAAACTGTCATTCTATATAGTATTTTCTTCATAATTATTTGTATTTAATATTAACGAGGGTTTGCCTGAATTCCTTTTTCAATTGCTCCTTGAGGAATTTGAACTGCCTTTCTTGTATCATCAGCCTCTAAAGTGCTGTTTTCTCCAGTTACTGAAGTATGAGCAATACTCATTTTAAATCTTTTAATATCAAACCAACGAATAGATTCACGAAGCAACTCTTTTCTTCTTTCTTTGATAACGAATTTCAGCATATTTTCAGCATTGTACGCACCGTACTCATCTATAATATCCTGAGCCTTTAAAACTGGCGAGCCCGCATAACATTTAGCAGCTAAAACATTAAAATCAGCAACTGCCTTGTCTAGATTATCAGTTCCTCCAACAACATTTGTCTTCACATATGCTTCCATTCTATTCAGAATCACTTCTTCCGATCTCAAATCTGTATGAATATAGTAACCATATCCTGTTGTTGCCGTTGTATACCTAAACCTTTCTTCAAATTTAGGTTGAGATTTGTCATCACGATATCCCCAACGTGATTCTCTAAAGTCAGTTGCATTCCAAATATTATCAAACACTTCATCCATTACATCAGCATTAGAGCGATATCCTCTATACGATCTCATGGCCCAAGATTCTTTTCTTACGATTAAAAGATTTGCAACATTATTAGGATCAGTGAATTTATCAGCAATTTGGGTAGAACTTATTCCTGTAAAGATCTGTTCCATATCTCTCACAAATACCGGAGAAACAACTCCTTCTCCCAACAACATGTTTGAGTACTTGATACAATTTTTGTAATCACCTTTAAACAAATAAAAACGAGATGCAAATGCATAAGCAGCTCCTTTGTTGAAGTGATACTTTCCGGAACCAGTATAAAACTCATCCGAAACCAGTGATAATCCTTCCAACAAGTCTTTTTCTACCTGATCATAAGTATTTTTTAAAGTTTCTCTATCGTAATTTACAATGAGATCTGTTTCAGGAGCAATAATATATGGTATTCCTAAATTTGAAGATGCAGTTGACTCCTCATAAGCCTGGCAAAATACATTTGCCAATAAAAAATGATTGTATGCTCTCGACAAAAGAGCTTCACCTTTAATTGCTTTCTTATACGCATCATTTGTATTTTTAACCTTGTTTATTGCATCTAAGGCTTGGTTGGCATGAGCAATTGCAGTATAGGTTTGCGACCAAAAATAACTAGGTGTGTCCTGGTTCTCATTTGCAGTTACTGGTTTCCACATAAAATTCTCAGTCATCCATTCCAACTGATCATTTCGTGAAAGAGCAACTGCATTATCTGTCATCCATTCTAAAAATAAATAGGAGGCTTGAGAATATGAGTTGGCAACCAGCTCATCAACATTTTTCAGAGTTTTTATTTCTTGTCTTTCATCGGGAGCTGTGTCCAGATAATCATCGCAGCTCCATCCAATAAGGGCAACTGCAATAACAAAAATATATTTTAATGATTTCATAGAAAATTAAAATTTAAGGTTTAATGAGAAAGTATATGTTCTCGATAGTGGTAAAGAAATACCTCCCGACTGATAGAATTCCGGATCGATTCCATTCAATTTATCATCAGAATACAACAACCATAAATTATAAGCTTGCAGGCTTACATTCGCTCCCTCAATAAATGTTTTCTTTAATACTTTTTTAGGAAGAGAATAACTGATTTTCACATCCTTTAATCGAACAAAGTCCCCATCGGCCACACGCTCTGTACTCATATTATAAAGTTGATACGGATTCAAGCCTGCTTCATCAATTTTCTCTGCTTCAGAAATATCAAGAATTGCAGGAATATTTGTGATGTTCTCATCGCCTTTAAACTGCCAACGATTTATTAACTCTCCTGGTAAAGCTTCATAATCTTTATAAGAACTGCTATAAACATTATCCAATCTGATTTTGTTTCCGTATCTGTAAACCAAAGAAAAGCTCAATGATAGATTCTTATATGAGAAACTGTTGGTTAAACCGCCATATCCCCTTGGAGTAGTTGGTCCTTCATACTTTAGATACTTTTCAATATCCTCGCGTTCCTGCCAGTTTACATATTGAGTTGTTTTACCATCAGCCCCGTAAAACATTGGAACACCATTTGAGTCTAATCCTGCAAATGGTATGGAGAACAAACTCCCTCTTGAATATCCTTTAAGATTCGTTCCTAACATTTGAACAGCATCCCCAATTCTTGCACGGTTTTCCCACTTGGTAATTTTATCTTTTCCATAACTAAATGTGAACAGTGTTGACCAGTTGAAGTTTGGTGTTTCGATATTCTTGGTATTTAAAGTAGCTTCAAAGCCATTCACTTCCATTTCACCAATGTTACCATACTTGTAACGAACACCACCGATACCGTTGGTTTCAACAACACCCAGAAGATCCTTTGAGTTTCTCCTGTAATATTCAAACTCAGCATAAATTCTATTTTTCAGCAAGGCCACCTCAATACCAGTACTAAACTCATAAAGTTTTTCAAATGTCAATTCGCCATTTTCAAGGTCATCAATTACTAAAACAGTTTGTCTATCAGCCAAGGTTGGACGCAATGGTTCATTTCCATACAATTTCAAAGCACCACTAGCTCCAACCGGATTGTCTCCTGACAAACCATAGGTTGCTTTCACTTTTAACAAATCAATCAATTCACTCTTATCGAACCAATTTTCTTCACTAATATTCCAGGCTCCACTTACATTCCACGTTGGTAAATATCTTGCATTATTAGATTTACCAGTTCTATTATCACCAGCATAATTTGCAGTAGCATTAATAATATATTTACCCATATAAGAATAGGCTCCTGTCAAAAAGAAACTTACATAACGTCCCTTAGTAGGTTTTCTATAGAAATAGTCCCTTCCTCTATCATCCAAAAACTTAACAAAATCAGGATGAGAAATAACCAATCCTCCTTTATCGAACAAATATCCCCAACCTTCGTTATAACTCTTCACGCGGTCGTTATATCTAATTTCATGTCCCATCATGAAATTAAACATATGAGATTCATTTTTGGTTAATGACCAGTCGATACTATTTCTCATGTAGTAACTATTTAAAGAGTGATCTGTTGTATTTAAGAACCCTCCCTGAGGTAATACTGAGTAAGGATACTTTTCAGGATTATCTGTATCCCTAAAAAGAAAATTATTACTTTCTCTAAACAACGGATCATCTGCACGGTATGCAGCTGCCTGATTTGAATTTTCGTGAATTGTATGTTCAGCCTTACTTTTATACCAACGTCCCTGTACTGCAGAGTTGAAATTCAAACCCTTAGCCAGCTTATAGGTTAAATCAGCCTGGAAAATCAATTCATTTACATCAACATCAACGTAGTTATGATCCAATTCATGAAGAATATTAAAAGGAGCGTAATCTCTTCTAAAGAACTCCAAATCTCCATTTTTGTCTCTTGGGCGAATACTTCTACTAGTATACAGTGCATAATTGAATGGGTTGATATCAAAATTTCTTTCATAAACACCATCAACTGCATTAAACTCTCTATCCTTTGAACCTGGTAACTTCTGATCACGAATATTTCCTGATAATTTCAAGCCAACTCTTAATTTTTCAGATAGTTTAAAATCTGCCTTTATCTGACCCGTATAGTTTTTTACGTTATCAGCAACTGTTTGTCCGCTATCATGCAAGTAACCTATCGAAGCATAAACTTTGGTTTTTTCATTACCTCCATTAATAGATACAGAGTGTTGCTGTTGTAACGAATTTTTAAACAATACATCAAACCAATCAGTATTTGCATCAGCATATTGCTGCAAATAATCATAGTTTACTGAACCATTAGGCCCCCAGTTCAATTCTCTGTTTGCAATTTTGTAGAACATCTTATTTATTGCACCATGAGAACGAGCAGTAGCTGCTTCAGCAACTCCTAACCAACCTTTTTCATATAACTCCTGATACACTTCCATCTCAGAACCAGAATTCATGATATCAAATTGCGAATAAGTAGGTTTACTTTTAACTGTAAAGCTTGAAGTATAGTTCACTCTTGTTTTTTGAGCCACACCTTTTTTGGTAGTAATTACAACAACACCATTCATCGCTCTTGCCCCGTAAAGAGCTGTTGCAGAAGCATCCTTCAAAACTTGAAATGATTCAATATCTTCTGGATTAATACCAACTAATGCAGAACTAAGAATGGTATTTAAGTTACCTGATGTAAGATCTTCATTGGTAATCTCAACAGCATCTTCCATTACAACACCATCTACCACCCAAAGAGGTTTGTTAGAACCATTAATGGAAGCATTACCTCTAACTCGAATTACCGGTGCAGCACCAAATGTTCCTGATACGTTTTCAATTTCTACTCCGGCAACTGTTCCCTGCAATGCTCTACTGGCATCTGGAACGCCGTCAAGTTTTACTTCTTCTATTTTTACTTTTGTAGCAGAACCTGTGAATAATTTTCTATCAATTTTCTGAAAGCCAGTTACAACAACCTCTTCTAAGTTTTCCGAAGATGATCTTAGAACTACATTTAAAGTTGTTTGATTGGTAATTTCAATTTCCTGTGTTTCTAAACCAATAAAAGAAAAAACCAAAACTTGTCCGGTTTTATCTTCTAATGAAATTTCATAATCTCCATCAATGTTAGTTGTAGTACCAATATTTGATCCTTTGATTACAACAGAAACTCCTGGTAAAGACAAGTTTTTTTCATCAACCACTTTACCTTTAATTTTTCTTTTACCTTGATTTGCATTGGGATTAGGTTCCAAAACTTTAATCAAAATTGTTTTGTACTCAACTTCGTAGCCTAAACCCGTGTTCTTTAAAGCTTCGTTAAGAACTTTCTCAACCAACTCGTTTTGAGCACTAACTGATATTGCATCAATTTTTTCCAATTGAGAGGCATCATACAGAAAACCTAAATCTGTTTGTTCTTCAATAAGCCTAATCAAATCCTCGACACTGGAATTTTTTAAATCGACATTAACCCTGCTTTGGGAAAAAATGCCTGCATTAGCTTGAAACCCAAACGCAATTATCAATACAATTACATTTCTCATGGTACGTAGCATTCTCATCCACCGTATAAACACAGTGAATGCGTTCTGAAAAAAGATTTTTTTCATACATTTGTAAAATAGGTAGTTAAACATGGAATACCCTCCACGGTATTCATTATCTGTATTGAAATCGGAAATATGTTGGCGCATTTTCCGATTTCCTTTTTTGCTATTCTTTATTCATTATCACAACAACATTTTTATTCTTACTCATCCTAATTCCTGATATTTTAAATACCATATTGGCAATTACATTAAAATCTTCGAATCGATACAATTTTCCTGTCAATCGCATATCTTTTAATTTCTGATTCTGATAAAATACTTTGATATCATACCATCGTGAAACATTTCTCATAATATCTTCCAAGCGCTGATTTTCAAAGCGGAAATAACCATCAATCCAGGAAGTATATAAATCAGTATTAACTTTCCGACTAATTAACTCACCTGTATTTTTATGCCAATTTGCTTGCTTCCCCGGTTGCAGGCAGATATCTTGTTGCTCTCCATTCTTCGAAGCAATAACTTTTACTTTTCCGCTAACCAATGTTGTTTGTATGGTTTCCTCATCATCGTAAGCCATTACATTAAACTTTGTTCCTAAAACTTCTACAGCCATGCCTCCCACCTCAACAAAAAATGGTTTTCCGTTTTTAGTTACCTCAAAATAAGCTTCTCCTTTCAACTCAACCTTTCGAACTTCTTCGCCAAAACTTACAGGATATCTTAATTCCGAATCACAATTTAAATGTACAATTGTACCATCTGCCAATTCAAGAAGATACTCTCCTCCTTTTGACGTTTTTAATGTATTATAAGCCAATTTTCGTTCTTTGGTTTTAACCTTTTGTTCATACTTTAAGCCAGCTTTCATGTATTTGCGAATTTTCACTCCATCTTCTTCCACAATAGATTCTTCAGCTCCGGTTTCTAATTCGTAAGTTTTACCACTAGAAGTAATTAAGATTGCTTGCTCATGCTCTTTTACAAAATCATCATTCAAAGTTTTTTTCACAATATATTGATCAGCTTGCCAAGTAGAATATTGCCATAGAGCAACACCAGCAAGTAAAGGAAATAATATCACAGCAGCATACTTCATCATTTGTTTTAATCGAAGTGTTCTGTTTCTTGATTTTAACCTGCGCATAAAATCCTTCGAAGTATTTGGAACCAAATCTAAATCCAGTTCTTCTATACGCTTTTGCTTATAGTATCTCACCCTTTCGAAATACTCTCTATGCACATCAGAAGCTTCTAACCACGCATTTAACTCATCATTCTCATGAGTACTAATAGTTCCGTTTAACTTTTTGTGGATAAGCTCTAAATCTAACTTTCTCATCACCTTTTTTAGTCCATTATTCAATTCGTTTCAACCTATAGTTTTAGGGGATATTTGCACTTAAGACGTAAAAAAGAAAAAAAGGGTTTACAAGGTTTTATATTTTTTTATAAAAATCTTTAACCTAAAAAGAAGAGTTCCGCCAAGAACTAAATTATGGTAGAGATTAAATTTGATGCACGATAAAGTCTTTTAGGGACAATATGACTTCATAAGTAAAACAGGGTAACATTCCTTGCTGATATCCGCTAATTTTTTCGCTGATTTTCGCAGAATATTAACATATAATCCTTTGCCTGTGTGAATCTACAAATATAATCTACGATCTTCTGCGAGAAATATATGCTTGCTCTGATATTTAAAATCGCAAACAAAACTTAGTTTACATGTCCTGCTTTAACCCTTGATTCGTACAATATACTGTAATACATAATAGTGCGTAGTTATATAGTAGATTTATAGTATGAAATGTGATTCTATTATTCTCTTGTTTTCATCATTCTTTGTCGGATGAAAGCCCCAAGATCAAAATAATCATTGTAGTACGTGTGTTTAATAATTATTTTATCTTGCTCGTTTCACCGTAAAAACCCCCGAAAACAATAACAATAGCTCTTTAATATTGGATAATGTCTCTCGAAGTTTATTTTTGGCCCTAAACACTTGTGCTTTTACGGTATTAACAGATATTTCCAGTTCCTCAGCAATTTCTACATGTTTAAGTCCACTATAAACCGACAATTCATAAACTTTTCTACACTGGTCTGGTAATTCTTGTATTGCTTGTTTTATTCTTTGGCTAACACCTTTATCAAGCTCAAGATCAACCGAATCAGAAATAATCTGTGCATCCATTAATTGTTGCTTTTTTTTATCTTCCAACTTAATGGAACGTAGGTAATCCACACAACGGTTTCGAACCATTAAAAACAAATAAGAACGTAACGAGCCTGAAATACGTATATCTGTATTTTCCCACAATTTAATAAATACTTCCTGTACAATATCTTCTGCTAATCCAGGACAACAGACATAACTTTCGGCAAAACGAAACAATGGCGCATGATAAGTTTCAAAAAGCACACTAAAAGCCTTCTTATCGCGGCTTAATATTCCATTAACAAGTATTGTTTCATGTGCAATCATCCTATGCTATAACTTTTAATTATCCTAATGTAAGAAAAGGTGTGGTTACAAATATAAAAAAATCAATAACAAATGTATTAGATAGTTATTGAAGTATGATTGTCACACTCTATAAAGACTAAACAATTTAATACGAGATACAGCATGTCAAACCTAAAAATTAAGATTAAGTTTCTTAGTATTTCCCATTTAATTCTATTTTTGTTAACGCACAATATTTAAAATCAAACCTGAGATTTGACCTGGTAAATAAGATTGTTTTACTTAAACCTTATTTCTCTTATCTCATATTTAATAAAAACATGAAACTGATTAAAGATTTTGGTTTTGGCCTGCGTACTTACTCAGAAGCCTTAAATTACATATTCAGAAAAAGGCTTGCCTGGTTCTTTATTTTTCCTTTGCTATTAAACATCTTATTGTTTTGGGTTGGATGGGATTATATAGGATCATTATCAGAACAATCTCAAACCTATCTTCAAAATTGGTTGGATCTTGAAAATGCAGATTTTTGGGGTTCAGGATTTTTGAAAGCAACAATTGGTGGATTCATCTGGATTGTTTTTAAAGTTCTATTCTTTTTGATATTTGCCTATTTCGGAGGGTATATCATTATTATTATCATGTCACCGGTTTTCTCTTATTTATCGGAACGAACCGAGAAAATTAAAACTGGTAACGATTACCCTTTTGAATTCAGGCAGTTGATTCGTGATATTATTCGAGGAGTATTTATTGCTATCAGAAATTTAAGTATTGAATTGCTGCTTACTGTTCTGATGTTTATTCTAAGCTTTATCCCAATAATTGGTTGGGCTTCTGCCATAATGCTATTCTTTATATCGGCCTACTTTTATGGATTTTCTTTTTTAGATTATGCGATCGAAAGAAAAAGGTTAAGTATTAAAGAAAGTGTTCAGTTTATGAGAGAAAATAAAGGAATTGTTATTGCAAACGGATTTGTTTTCTCGCTATGTTTAATTGTTCCATTCTGCGGTGTTTCATTATCAAGCTTTGCAGCAATTATATCGGTTGTGGCAGGAACATTGGCTGTAAATGAAATTTGGGAAAAGGAAAAACGGTAAACCTTGTCGCATTACAAAAGAAAATTTGTTAATCGTATGAACTTAACACTAAAGTCATTTAAACAATCGGTATTAATTGTTATCTTATAAACTCTAAACAACAAAAAAACTCATATGAAGCGTTTCATCAATATCATTCTCTCACTTTTGGTTTTCGTCATTAGCTTCTCAGTTCAAGCCAAAACGACATCTGATTCTATCGTGGAATCAACAAAAAAACTTATTTATAAGTTTGATATCAAAAGAGAAATCGGACCTGCTGCCTGGCGTCAAACAAAGGATGCTTTTAAAGAAGCAGATGAATTAAATGCTGATTTAATTTTGATTCACATGAACACCTATGGCGGAATGGTTATTCATGCCGATTCTATCCGCACTACAATTTTGAATAGTCAAAAACCTGTTTATGTATTTATCGACAACAATGCTGCTTCGGCAGGTGCATTAATTTCAATTGCTTGCGATAGCATTTACATGCGATCTGGTGCCAACATTGGTGCTGCAACGGTTGTAAATCAAACAGGACAGGCCATGCCCGACAAATATCAATCGTACATGCGATCTACAATGCGAGCAACGGCCGAATCGCACGGAAAGGATACAATAGTTCAGGCTGGCGATACGATTTACAAATGGAGGCGAGATCCGTTAATTGCCGAAGCAATGGTTGATCCGAGAACATATATCGAAAATGTAATTGATACAGGAAAAGTACTAACCTTTACTCCTGATGAAGCCATTAAAAATGGATATTGCGAAGGCATTGCAAATAGTGTTGCGGAAGTATTAGAAAAGGCAGGTGTTAAAGAGTACACCATTAAAACCTACGAACCATCAGGAATAGAAAAGATGGTCGATTTCATGATCAATCCGGTCTTGCAAGGAATATTAATCATGATAATAATTGGTGGTATTTATTTCGAATTACAAACTCCGGGAATAGGCTTTCCTATTCTTGCATCGGCCATTGCAGCAGTATTGTATTTCTCTCCTCTTTACTTGGAAGGAATGGCCGAAAATTGGGAAATAATTCTTTTTGGTGCAGGAGTAATTTTACTCGCCGTCGAAATATTTGTGATTCCCGGTTTCGGAGTTGCAGGTGTTTCCGGAGTCATCTTTATTATTACAGGTTTAACTTTAAGCTTGGTTGACAATGTTGCTTTCGAATTTGAGCCAAGGCACATTAAAACCATTATAGCTTCTTTGCTACTTGTAATTTTTTCAATGATTGTAGCCATTGTTGGTTCGATTTACCTCAGCAAAAAATTATTTTCCTCAAACTCATTTTTGGGACATTTGGCTTTAAGTACTGTTGAAAATGCAGAAGAAGGTTATGTAGGTGTTGATATGAGTGCCAAAACAATGGTTGGAAAAATCGGTATCGCAATGAGCGTACTTCGTCCTTCAGGAAAAGTAATCATCGAAAATCAAATTTATGATGCAAAATCGGAAGATGGTTTTATTGATAAAGATACTGAAGTGGAAGTAATTCGATTTGAAACAGGTCAAGTATATGTAATTAAGAAAGATACTGATGAATAAAATCAAAATTCGAGAATATCAATCTCATGATTTTGCCGCAGTACTTGGCTTATGGGAATTAACCGGATTAGCTGATGAAAAACGTGCTGATTCATCCATTACAATTGAAAAAAGTATAAAGTTTGGTGGCAAATTTTGGATTCTGGAAGATCTTACAAGTGACGAATGCATAGGTACATTGTGGGTTACAAATGATTCCAGAAGATTGTATTTGCATCATCTTGGTGTTCACCCAAATTATCAGCAAAAAGGATACGGAAGATTGCTAAGTGAAAAAGCTCTGCAATTTGCAAAGAAAGTTAACATGCAAATTAAACTTGAGGTTCATGAAACTAATAATCATGCAATCAAACTCTACAAAAACTTAGGCTTTAAATATTTGGACAAGTATAATGTAATGATTAAACGCAAGCATTAAGATTTTTATATGGATTATATCAATCAACTCATATCAACAACGGAAATTACAACGGAAACTATTTTTTGGAGATTATTATTTAGTTTTTTTATTGGTGCAATTATTGGTTTAGAACGTGAGACACATAGGCAACCTGCAGGCTTGCGTACTCATATTCTAATATGCATGGGTGCTACATTAATCATGCTTTTATCAATTTTTGTTCCACAAACTTTTCAAAATTTCCAAAATGGCGATCCTGGTAGAATTGCCGCCCAAGTTATATCAGGCATTGGATTTTTAGGTGCCGGTGCCATTATGAAATTCGGAGTTAATGTGAAAGGATTAACTACTGCTGCATCAATTTGGGTAATTGCGGCATTAGGATTAACAATTGGTGCCGGAATGTATATGGGAGCAATAATTGGTACTGCTATTTTATTGATTTCCTTAATTGCAATGGATGTTATTGAAAAGAAATTATTTCCAGGTAAATTTATCAAGCGACTACACATTCATGTTAAAAACAATGATTTGTCTACTGATGACTTTAAACTTATACTAAAAAATCATAAAGTAGCAATTCGAACCATTGATGTAGAACAACACTATGATGAAAATAAAATTAGTTATTACCTAACAGTTCAAATTTCGGAAAAGGTAAAACTTAACAAATTAACTGCTGAACTGGGTAGTATTCCAGGAATAAAAAGAGTGAAATTGCAACAAATACTATAAACTCCCATCTCCGTTACTGAAGTTTTTCAAATTACTTACTCTATGAACCCACTAATTATCAAAGGTCTACTGAATTTTAATAACCTGAAAAAGATTACTAAAAAACCAAAACTATTTGCTAAAGATGATGGAAATTTTTGGCAAGATCCATACATTTCAGAACATCTTCTTTATGCTCATTTAGATGATGAATCAGATCAAGGATCAAGAAAATATGAATACATTATTCAAGCAGTTAATTGGCTTTGTTCTTACATGCAATTACCCGAGAATAGCAAGTATCTGGATCTTGGTTGCGGTCCTGGTTTGTACAGCGAAAATTTCTTTGGACAAGGGTTTGATGTAACAGGTATTGATTTTTCAGAAAACTCTATCAACTACGCTAAAGAACAAGCCGCCAACTGTGGTTATCCAATTCAATACATCTGCAAAAATTATCTTGAAATAGACTATGAAGATGAATTCGACGTTGTTAGCCTGATCTATGGAGATTTATGCGTATTGTCTCATCAAGATCGTGATATGTTGTTGAAGAAAGTATATAAAGCTTTAAAACCAGGAGGTTTTCTTATTTTCGATGTATTTACCAAATACTATTTCAAAACACGCGAGCCAGATCAATCCTGGTATATAAGTGAAGAAGATAGTTTCTGGAGTGAAAAAGAACATTTGTTACTTCAGTCGCATTACAAATACAAAAAAGATAAAGTTCGACTTGACAAATACACTTTAATTTTCAATGATGGTGAAATGAGAACTCATCATATTTGGAAGCATTATTTCTCAGTAAAACGAGCAATTGAAATGGCAGAGGAACATGGTTTTGCTGTAAAGGATTATTGGTCAAATCTGAGAGGAAAGCCTTATGAAGATGGTAGCCCTTGGATTGGAATGATTGTTCAGAAGTAAAACAAATCTATAGTTTGATATTCCCACTCGAAGTGGGATTATCAATAAATTCACAGAATATAAAATACAATTGGTAATCTCATTTAGTGAGAATCCCAAAATTATAAAACCCGAAGGAAGTACATTCTTTCGGGTTTCTTTTAACAAATAAACTGATGGGTTTATTCTTTGTACATCTTCTCGATAAGATGTTTATATTTTTCCTGAATTACTTTTCGTTTCAGTTTCAAAGTTGAAGTAATCTCTCCTGCCTCAATAGTAAATTCTTTTGGAAGCAGTGTAAATTTCTTCACTTTTTCAAATCTTGAGAACTCTTCTTGTAATTGTTCAAATCGCTTCTCAAAAAATTCAATTATTTGTGAGTTTGCTAACAGTTCTTCAATTGAATTGAATACAATATTCTGTTGAATTGCATAAGCCTGCAACGGACCAAATGCAGGAACCGCCAAGGCAGTTACATAGTTACGACAATCTCCAATTACAGCAATTTGTTCTATAAACTGATCGTTAACTAAAGTTGTTTCAATCTTTTGTGGAGCAACATATTTCCCTCCGGAAGTTTTCATCAAATCTTTAATACGATCTGTAATGATCAAACATCCGTTTTCGTCCATAACACCCGCATCACCAGTACAGAACCAGCCATCTTTCATTACTTCAGCAGTAGCTTCAGGTTTTTTGTAATATCCACGCATTATGCCAGGCCCTTTCACCATAATCTCATTATTGTCACCAATTTTTATTTCAGTACCAATAATCGTATGTCCTGCTGTACCAAAATCAATGTGCTTATCGCCGTATAAACTCACGGTAGCCATCGTTTCGGTTAATCCGTATCCAACCTTAACATTAATCCCAACAGAATGAAAAAATTCCAATATTTCTCTTGAAAGTGGAGCTCCTCCACAAGGTGTAAAGTTGATTCTACCACCTAAAATTCCACGTAGTTTACTCAATACCAACTTATCAGCAATTTTGTGTTTAAGCTTTAATCCTACAGGGACTTTTTTCTCAAACATTTGATACTGATTGTAGTATTTTTCACCCACTTTCACCGACCAATTCAGCAATGCTCGTTTGGTTGGAGAAGCTTCTTGTGTTTTATCCTTAATTCCGGAATATATTTTTTCGTAAAGCCGAGGAACTGTACACATTACAGTAGGCCTAACCTCTTTCATTATTTCAGCTATTTGCTTTGGATCACGGTTAAAGTAAACCTCTATTCCACGGTGGAAACAGAAAAAACACCATCCGCGTTCATAAACATGGCTCAATGGCAAAAAGCTAAGCGAAACATCTTTGTCTGAAACATTCAATTCCTTATCGTGAGAAACCAATACACTGGAAATGTTCTTGTGATCTATCATCACTCCTTTAGGCTCTCCAGTTGTTCCCGAAGTATATATCAATGTAGCAAGATCATCAAACTGTCCGCTGTAAAAGCGTTCGTCAAATGCTTTACCCAAACCTGAGTTTTGCCCACTAATAATGAATTCATCCCAATACATGGATCTGTCATAATCGGTGAGTTCTGTTTTTTTGTCGAAAACAACAACCATTTTCACATGTGGAACATCTTTTATTAGCTCCATTGTACGATCATATTGTTCTTGTTCTCCAACAAAAATTACTTGAGTTTCAGAATCTTCAACAATATATTTTGCTTCAGAAGTTGAATTTGTAGGATAAATTGGAACGGTAATACCACGTACACTCATAATTGCTAAGTCAGCGGTAATCCATTCAGGCATGTTTTGAGAAAAAATTGCAACTGACTGCTTCTCCTTAACACCCAATTTCATAAGA
Organism: Marinifilum sp.; assembly: GCA_025210415.1. Classification (GTDB taxonomy): domain Bacteria; phylum Bacteroidota; class Bacteroidia; order Bacteroidales; family Marinifilaceae; genus Marinifilum. The sequence goes on from JAOARS010000449.1 coordinate 16,939, forward strand.
GCTTTTGATACTTGCCGAATTTGTAAACCAAATTCATTCCAGCTTACACCAATCCACTTGTTGCTCTCTTCATCTTTATAGCGCATTGCAATTCGGTCTCCGAATTTTTCAATTCTGTCACGAATCAACTTGCCCCAATGTTGATACTCCATAAAAGTATTTTAGTTGTAAATCAATACAAATATAATCATGTTTGCCTGATTAAAAAGGCTTTCAACGAATGGTAACCACTTATAATCTGTTAAATATCATTAAATTGCAACACAGTAGAAATCATAATAAAATCTAAAACAACTACACTTCAAGAGTTTATATAAAAAACGACCATCAACAAAATGATGGTCGCCAGTAGTATCTTAAATACAGAAATTATCCTGTATTGTACCTTATTTCACATGAAAATCCAAAAGCTTTTCTCCTTCCAAATCTGCAACAAGATGATCTCCTATTTTTACCGGCCCAACCCCTTCCGGTGTTCCGGTGTAAATCATATCTCCAATTTTTAGAGTAAAAAATTTAGATAGATAAGAGATCAAATAATCAATTGAAAAAATCATATTTGCAGTATTTCCAACCTGCACCCTCTCGCCATTGATTTTTAAATTGAAATTCAAATTATCAACCGATTTAAACTTATTTTTAGGTATAAATTTACTAATTGGAGCAGCTCCATCGAAAGCTTTCGCTTTTTCCCACGGCAAACCTTTTTTCTTGCATTCAGCCTGAATATCACGAGCTGTAAAATCTATTCCCAAACCTATTTCTTCGTAATAACGATGTGCAAATTCGATGGGAATATTCTTTCCTACCCTATTGATTTTCACAACAACTTCTAATTCGTGATGTATATCTTTTGAAAAATCAGGATAGTAGAAATCATTATTATTTTTTAGCAAAGCCGAATCGGGCATAGAGAACACAACCGGCTCTTTAGGCACCGGGTTGTTCAGTTCTTTTGCATGATTCACGTAATTTCTTCCAATGGCTAATATCTTCATGATTTAGGTTTGAGATGTGAGATTCAAGATATTAAATGGCTAATATCAACTCAAAATTCATAAAAACAATTACTTTTTACTATCTGGTTTACTTGTTGAATCCTCGGAGTTTAATTTCGGTAAGGATTTTCTTAGTGTATAAAGGAAAATCGCTATTCATTACCCAAGCATAATAACCTGGTTGTTGTTCCAAAACTTCTTCAACGGTTTTTCCTTTGTTCTTACCAAAATTGAATCTTTCAACCCCTTTATCATCAATAATAATAAATCCGGCAAAATCGGCATTCTTGTTCTGAGATGAGAATTTTGCCAAGTAATCAATATCATTCTCAAGGTTTTCGTACTTATCCAATTGCGATTTTAAAACTTCGTAAGTTGCTTTTGTATCAGCTTCGGCACCGTGTGCACCTTCCAATTCCTTATTGCAATAAAATTTGTATGCCGCTGTTAATGTTCTTTGCTCCATTTTATGGAAAATGGTCTGAACGTCAACAAACTTTCTTTTGCGCATGTCAAAATCAATATCGGCACGCAAAAATTCCTCTGCCAATAAAGGAAAATCGAAACGATTCGAATTGTAACCTGCCAAATCACATCCTTCCAAATATTTAGCAATGGTTTTTCCTAATTCCTTAAAGGTTGGTTCATCTTTCACATCCTCATCCTTAATTCCATGAACAGCCGAAGCATGTGCAGGTATAGGCATTTCAGGATTAACGCGATATGTTTTTACTTCTTCATCGCCATTCGGACTAACTTTTACAATGCAAATTTCTACGATACGATCTTTTGCAACATTAATACCTGTTGTTTCTAAATCGATAAACGCTATTGGATTCTTTAAATTAAGATTCATTTATTGTGATTTTTTATGCGATATAAAAATATAAAACCTAACAGAAATTTACTCTCTGTTAGGTTTTTAATATTGTATTTTTTAATTCTTTCTATTAAGCATTAATCATCATTGGCATTAACAACATTAATACATCCTCATCAGCATTTTCGTTATCGTAAGGTAAGAAAATACCCGCTCTGGTTGGATCTGACAATTCAACCATTACATTCGAAGAAGAAATGTTTGAAAGAATTTCCAATAAGAATACCGACTTAAATCCGATTTCCAATTCCTGTCCTTCATACTGGCAAAGTAATCTTTCTCTTGCCGAGATAGAAAAATCGATATCCTGGGCTGAAACAACCAATTCGTTTGTTTTTAGCTCAAACTTAATTAGATTGCTTGCAGGGTTCGAAAATACAGATACACGCTTTAAGGTATTGTACAATTCTACTCTGTCGATAGTAAGAACATTAGGGTTATTCTTAGGAATTACCGAGTTATAGCTTGGATAATTTCCTTCTACCAAACGGCAAATCAATTTGTAGTTTGATAAAGTAAAAAATGCATTCTTATTATCAAATTCTACCTTTACAGGATTCTCTTCTTTTGGCAAGATATTACGCAATAAAGAAGCTGGCTTTTTAGGAAGAATAAAGGATGACTCTACATCAGACCTTCCATCTAAACGTTTGTAACGAACCAACTTATGAGCATCAGAAGCTACAAAAGTTAAATCGCTGTTTCCCAATTCTACAAAAATACCATTCATTACCGGACGAAGTTCATCGTCAGCAGTAGCAAATAAGGTTTTATTTACACCTGTTAAAAGAACATCGCTCTCAACGGTAATATTTACCAAATTGTTCTCTTCTTTTTCCGGAAGCTTTGGGAAATCTTCACCATTTTGTCCAACAATACTAAACACACCATTTTCGGATGTAATTTTTACAGCCAAAGAAGTAATATCAATATCGAAAGTAAGCGGTTGCTCTGGAAATTCTTTTAAAGTATCAGTCAAAATTTTAGCAGGAAAAGCAATTACCCCTTCTCCATCCGAAGTTTCAAGAGGAATGGTGGTAATCAGAGTAGATTCCAAATCAGATGCAGTTGCTACCAATTCGTCATCTTTAAGCTCAAATAAGAAGTTATCTAAAATTGGCAAAGTGTTTTTACTGCTGATAACTCTACTGATAGCCTGTAAATGACTTAACAATTCTGTACTTGATACTACAAATTTCATTTGCATAATATTTAAAAATTAACCTAAAATTCTATTTTTCAGTGCTTAAACAAGCTCAAATCAAAAGCTCATTTTAGCTTAATATCAAGTGGTGAATATACAAATTTATTAAGGATTGTTGATATTCTAGTGATAAAAAAGATTCGTGATTTTACTAAATAAAATCAGAATTTAATTTAAACCGAGAACATTACCAATAATATTCATCTGTAAATGAATTTGAAAATCATAAATCTGATTCAAGATGCTACGATCTTGCAAATTTCCTTTTTCGCACAAAATATCTTACCAAACCAAAAATCAGTAATAAAATCAAAGGAATTCCTACATTAACAACTTGCCAAAACACTCTTTCCGATCTGATTTTGGTTTTATCAAGCATTCTAAGTTTTACCTCACGTGCTCTCAAATGCATCCAACCTTCATTGTCGCATAAATAATCAACACAATTCAGTAGAAAACTTCTATTGCCATAGGTTTTTCTTGAGTACCTGTCGTATCCTAAAGCTTCAATCTGTCGGTTTTTACCGACTCCACGCACTCTGTTTTTAATAATATCCCCATCGGAAATTACAATCATTTTAGTTGGTGTACTTTCTGCTTTAAAAGATTTACGATCAATTCCCTTCCAAGCTCTATTCTTAAATGCTGAGTTAAATTTCCCTTCAAGCAAAACCGCAATTTTCTTTCTTCCAGCTGCAAAATCCCCTGGTCTTGGTTTCTGATTCACAATTTCCAAACTAACAATGCTTGGTACTTTTTCTAAACGCGTATAATCCGAACTTGTAAGCAAAACATTTCTTTTCATATCATCGTTCTCTCCTACCCAATCAATCGAATTGGCAAACTCAGCTTTAACAACATTCAGTTTTCTTGTAATCGAATGATCATCAGGAGCATTTAACAAAGGAGAATAATACCAGGGAGCCGGTGTAAATTTTGGGTTTTGTCCCGGCAATGCGGTTTGAACAGGAATCAATTGTCCCTGAATATCCATTACCAAATCAGGATTAATTCTAACTCCATAGGTAAATAACTGATCTTCGATATTTAATGGTTTGTAAAATGCAACTGTACTTTCTTTAACCTGCAAACTATCCATACTTGCAGCAACCTCATCAACCAGCCAAAGAACACGTCCACCATTCATTACGTACTGATCTATTTGGTATTTATCCTCTCTTGAAAATTCTCTTCTCGGCTGTGCAATAACCAATGTTGAATATTTCTTGCCAGAATTTAAGAGTTTATTTGCGGTAATTCGATCAACTTCATATTTCTGTAAAAGAGATGCTGTAAAATCAGCAACTTCAAATTCGTTTAACTCTCCGTGTCCGGTTAAAAAAGCAATATTCTTCGCTTGTTTATTTTGCAACATCCGAATGGCTTTTGTCAACTCAAATTCTATAGTTTCAATTGAATGATTTAAGTTTTCTTCGGCCGATAAACCTGCTACATTTTTTAACAAGTGAACAGATGTTTCTTTCTCTCTGTCATGAACAATGATTCCGGGAACAATGATTTTCTGCTTTAAACTTCCATCGGTAGTTCTTTCCTGTAAATTTGTTGGTTTTAGTCCCCGTGTTGCCAACTGCTCATACATTTGGTTTCTTTGTTTCGGGTTAGGGATATCAGCAGTATTAATTAAAGCATACTTGATACCAACATTTGCATAAGCTTCTAATTCATCCAGTAATTCGATACTTGCCTTTTGTAACTTTTTAAAGCCGTGTGGCAAATCACCGGCAAGGTATATTTCAAAGTACAAATCTTTATCCAGAGAACTTACAAGGCTTTTGGTGTTTTCCGATAATGTAAATCTTTTTTCAGCGGTAAAATCTATCCGAAAAAAATATACTTGCATCACCAATACAAGTATTCCCAATACAATAAGGGAAATTATTAAATTGAGAATATCTTTCTTTCTCCTGTTCTTTATCATAGCCTTCCCTTTTACCATTTTCTACTTTTTAAAACTGTTCTTGTTATCAGCAAAAAAGCCACAATTACTCCGGTAAAATATACCAGATCTCTTGAATCAATCACCCCACGAGATATTGATTTATAATGCTCTTGAATTCCTAAGTTGTAAATATCCGATTGCATATTCCGGAATATGGTCAAGTCAGCCAAATAATCAAATCCGGCATAGAATAAGAAACACAAAACCAAGGCTAGCAAAAATGCCACAATTTGATTATCGGTAATTGAACTGGAAAAAACTCCAATGGCAACATAAACCGCTGCCAAAAAAAACAGCCCGATAAATGATCCCCAAAAAGCACCGGAATCAATACTTCCAACAGGATTTCCCAAATAATAAATGGATATGTAATAAATCAGGCAAAAAAGCAAAGAAACAACTATTACCAAAAGAGCTGCAAAGTATTTTGCCAATACAATTTCGGTTTCTTTTAAAGGGCGCGTATACACCAGTTCAATGGTTCCTTGTTTTTTCTCATCTGCAAACAAACGCATGCTCACAGCCGGAATTAAAAACAGATAGATCCAGGGCGACATTTCGAACAATACATCTAAATTCGCATATCCGGTATCCAAAGGATTTGTTGATCCGGGAAATACCCAAACAAACAATCCGGTAGCAATTAAAAAAACAGATAAAATCAGGTAACCTGTCAGAGAACTAAAAAACGATCGGAACTCCTTTGTGAGAAGTGCTAGCATAAGGTGTGTATTATTTTGTCTTTACTACCACAAATTTGCAAAATTATTTTAGAAACTGTTTACATTTTATCCTTTGGTTTATTTTGGCGACTTAAGCACTCAGTCGGCTGCAAAAATTCTTTAAATAGCTAAGACTATTCGCATCATTTTTCCTTTGTCTGAGTACTTCATTCATCCAAACTAATTCTCAAAAACAAAACTTAAACAGTTTCTTAGTAGAAAAAATCTGTTTGCCAATTCATTTAACTTACATAAATTTGGGCATGAAAAATTGGATAATATTCATTCTCTCACTACTTGCTTTTAAACATTCATTCGGACAGGAAAGCAAAAAGCAAGATATTATTACCGCTACGCTAAGATATCATTATGGAGTTGTACTACCTCACCATAAATCAATTAGTTATTTGGTTAATGATCAGGTTAGTGCTATAGAACTAAACATTGGCTTGCTGCCTGATAAAAACAGAAAATGGGCGCAATTGTACAATCAACCTGAAATAGGTTTGGGGTTTTATCATGGTAGCTTGGGAAATAAAGAAATACTAGGCAGTACAAATGCAATATTCCCGTATATAAATTTTAAACTAAAGGAATTTTCTTCCTTTAAATTTGAACTTCAAACTGGTATTGGTGTCGCCCATACAAAAAAGCACTTCGATCCTGTTAATAATTATACAAACATTGCAATAGGATCTAAATTTAATGCCTTTTTTAAACTTTTAATTAATAGCAAATATTACATAAACCCTCAATGGTCCATCAATGGAGGGGTAGGTTTTCAGCACATTTCAAATGGCTCTGTAAATACACCAAACAAGGGATTAAATATTGCAACCGGAAACATTGGTGTACAATATAACTTTAAACCTTATAAAAGATTTACCTCCAAACTGAAATCCGAAAAAAAGTTGGATAACGAACTCAACATCGTATGGAGCAATGGAGTAAAACAAGCTTCGGAAATAGATCAGCACAAATACTATCTCAGCAGTTTATCTTCAAATTACGCCATTGGAATCAATGCAAAACAAAGAGTTGGATTTGGCATTGATTTATTTTACAATGAAGCAGCCAACAGAGGTGATTGGAATTTTAAACCTGAGACAGGATTCAAAGATCGATTCAGCCAGGCAATTATAATAACTCACGATCTGGTAATTCAAAAATTTAGTATTATTACACATTTGGGAGTTTATACACTTTATAAAACCAATCCTGAAAAACCCATTTACACAAGAGTTGGTTTAAGATACAAGCTAAATAACAAGATCATCACAAATCTTAGTTTAAAAGCACATCTTGGAAAAGCAGACTTTATTGAATGGGGAATTGGTTATCGAATTTGCAAGAAAAAGAAATGAAAAAAAATTTAGTATATCTACTAACATTAATTTGCCTTTGGGGTTGCGAATCATTAAACCCTTTCGAAAATGATGGTGATTATACAACAATCAGACATGATTTTCCAACTCTGTCGCATATCGAAAATCTGAATATTTTCGAAATTGTGCTTGTCCAGGATTTATCAGATTTTCTGATTTTAAAGGGTGGTGAAAAAAAACTATCGGAAGTAGTGGTGGAATATGAAGATGGAAAAGTATTACTCGATCACAATTATAAAAACGACACACGTAATTTTGAGAAAATTAAAGCCGAGTTTCATTTCAGGGATTTAAGTTCATTGATCTTAAATTCTGCTGTAAAGGTTTCTTGTATCGATACCATTGTTGATGATCAGTTTGATATTCAGGTAACATTTGCTGCAGAATTAATAGAACTGGATTTAAACTTGCATGTAAACTCTTTGCTATTCCACTCCAAGGGAATACCGTCGGGCGGATATCAATTCTCTGGCACTTGTAAGAATGCAAAATACATTATGAATGGAATAACCAATATTAATGCAACTCAGTTTAAAACCGAATCTGTTACTATTGCCCAAAATAGTGTTGGAAATGCCAACATCTGGGTTACCAACACTTTGAATGTAACCACCTACAACTCGGGAAACGTTTATTACAAAGGATCTCCCGACATAAGTATCAAAAGAATAAAAATTAACAATCAGGAACTTACAGGAGAAGTACTCCCGCTAATAAATAATTAACTATGCGAATCAAGAGTTGAAATCTTGTACTTTGAGAGTACTTAAAATTAAAAGTTAATCTAACAAAACGAGTAATTAAATGAGTCTTAAATCATTTTTGTACAAAAAAAATGAATAAATAGTTTCAAACCTTGATTGGCGTTAATTTGATTTATGTTGTTTCAAATCCTCAACAATCAGTTTTGCAAAACGAGCCGACGCTCCTGCGCCACCTAATTTTTCATGTAACAACTGATAATCATTCAGCATGTTGGTACGATGGTTTCCTTCCTCTAAAATCAGTTTTAACTCTTCAGATACACTTTCCTTGTTACAATATTGCTGAATCAATTCTTTAACAATCAGCTTATCCATCACCAAATTTACCAACGATATGTATTTCACCTTTAGCAAACGTTTACCAATGGCATACAGTAGTTTTCCTCCACTGGTAATGTAGCAAACAACCTGAGGAATTCTTAACAAAGCTGTTTCCAAAGTAGCTGTTCCAGATGTTACCAATGCCGCTTTCGATTGCTGAAGTAAATCATAGGTCTGTTCATATACAAATTTCACATTTCGACTACCAACTACTTGAGAATAGAATTCCTTAGTTATTGACGGTGCTGCCGCAACTACAAATTGGTAATCTGGAAATTCATCTACAACATCAAGCATTACAGGTAATAATCGTTCAATCTCCTGCTTTCGACTTCCTGCCAACAGTGCAACAATTGGCTTAGTAGAGAGCTTATTTTTTGTTGTAAAATCCTCAAAAGACTCACCTCTATTAGGTCGATTCTCAATGGCATCCAGTAAAGGATTTCCACCAAAACTCACCTCATAATTGTGCTTTTTGTAGAATTCCGTTTCGAAAGGAAATATGGTAAACATACGGTCTACATAAGCTTTGATCTTTTTAACTCTTCCTTCTTTCCAAGCCCAGATTTTCGGAGAAATGTAATAATGCACCCTAATTCCGTTCTTTTTTGCAAATTTGGCCATTCGCAAATTAAAACCCGGATAATCAACAAGAATCAACACATCAGGCTTGTATTTCAGAAAATCCTTCTCACACAATGAAAAATTCGCACGAATCTTTCCCAAATTTTTTAATACAGTCACAAATCCCATAAAGGCAGTTTCACGATAATGTTTCACAAGCTCTCCACCCTGTGCCTGCATTAAATCACCACCCCAAAATCGAAATTCAGCTGCCGGATCTTCTTCCTTTATTTCTTTCATTAAATTCGATGCATGAAGATCTCCTGATGCTTCGCCTGCTATGATGTAATATCTCATTTCTTGTAATTATTTGTTCACCACACCCCTCTCCCTGTCGGGATCTCCCCTAAAAGGAGAGAAAACCTTTATCAAGCTAAGTAGTTATTTATTTGCAATACTTTAAATATTTAATCTTCCCCTCACAGGGGAAGTGTCGATAGACGAAGGGGTGACAATACAGAAACCTCTCTTTATTTACATACCAAATCGGAAAACCATAATTGCAAAAGAATATAAAATGGTTGCCAACAACACTCCTCTTGCAGCTTTTAGTAAATCAGTTTTAATAAACAGAAAGAAAAAAACAATATTGCCAAAGTAAACACCCAAAGCCATAACTTTTGTGTATACTCTATGAATCAAAAGACTATCAACAAACTCTTTAATTGTTAATTCATCCTGAAAACGCACCACGTAAGCCAGTAAAATGGAAAGAATCGGAACAACAATACCAATTATAACTCCTAAAATGGTAGAATTAATCTTCGACTTCATAATCCCAGTTTTTTAGGTCTTCAACCAATTGATGAGCTGTCATATCTATTTTTGTTGGTACAACTGATGCAAAACCATTATTGATAGCCCATTCATCTGTCTCCTCGGCATTGGGTTCGGCATTTTTAAAATATCCTGTCAACCAATAATAATCACCTCCAAAAGGATCCTGTCTATGGTCAAATTCTTCTTTCCAACGTCCGTCAGCCTGACGACAAACCCGAATGCCTTTGATCTCACCTTTAGGGAAATTCACATTAAGGCAAACACTTCGTTCTAAACCTTTCTCGATTAAGTTGGCAAAGATCTTACGGCCAAACTTAACACTTTGAGAAAAATCAGCATCAGCACTAAAATCGTTCAATGAGTATCCAATTGATGGAATTCCATTCAAACA
>JAOARS010000450.1 GCA_025210415.1 Marinifilum sp.
AAAATCAGAACTGATACAATTAAAGATGTTGATTTTAGAGAATTTGCAGGCAATAAAATCCTGATAATCGGCAAAAACAAAAAACTTTCAGAAGAATTTTTCAACCATCTTAATCCTGATATCATCTTAATAAGAAAATCCGGACTAAAACTTTCCGAAGTATTAACAAAACATTGTTCAAATTTAAGCATTGTTCTCGATGGATCGGTATATGGAAAAGATTTAAAACGATTGCATCGAAATACTGATTTACAATTTCCTAATTTGTTTGTAATAAAGGATAGAGGAGCCTTTACTGTTGATTTGTCTTCTCATAAATAATGTTGGTGTATAAAATAATAGCGTTCAATTAATACCTTTGATTTTATATTCTGATTTGGTAATTTAGAGAGCTTGGCTTTTTAATATTTTTTAACGATTTGTTATCGAAATTGCTCGATAATGTGTTAATTTGCCGACGAATTTTTCCAAAATATTAGATTAACGGAATAAAGATATGAAGATTGTTATTGCCGGAGCGGGAGCTGTTGGAACTCATTTGGCGAAGATGTTGAGTCATCAGGATCATGATATTATACTGTTGGATCAGGATGAAGAGAAGTTGAAAGAAGTTGATTCCCACCTGGACTTATTAACTATAGTAGGTTCAAGTTCATCGTTAAAAGATTTAAAAGAGGCAAGTGTAAAAAAGGCAGATTTGTTTATTGCTGTTACGCAATCTGAAACAACAAATATTACCTCCACCATTCTTGCTAAAAAGTTAGGCGCAATCAAAACAATTGCACGCATCGATAATCAAGAATATTTAATTCCTGAGAATAAAGAATATCTTCAGAGCTTGGGAATTGATGAATTGATTTATCCGGAAAAATTAGCTGCAAAAGAAGTAATTAACTACTTATCTCGTTCGGGCACTCGCCAAATGCACGAATTTTCGGGCGGAAAACTGTTACTATATGGAATAAAAATCAGTAGTAAATCCATTATTATGGATAAAACTATGGCCGAGGTTGCAGAAATAACGGGTGATGTTGATTTTCGTGCCGTAGCTATAAAACGTGATGATGTAACCATTATTCCAAGAGGCCACAATAGATTTTCGAGAGGCGATTTGGTTTTTGTAGTTAGCAAGCCTGAAAGTATAGAAAAAGTAATGCTTTTGGCTGGCAAGCAAAAATACGAGGTTAAAAATGCCATGATTTTAGGAGGAAGCCGAATTGGACAAAAAACTGCGGCTGAGCTTGGTAGAAAAATGAACCTGAAACTTCTTGAGATTGATAAAGAGAAGAGTTTAAAATTAGCAGATAGGCTTCAGGACACATTGGTAATTAATGGAGATGGTCGTGATAAAGAACTGCTGAAAGAAGAAGGGATTCATAAAATGGATGCTTTTGTTGCAGTTACAGGCAATTCGGAAACCAATATACTTGCTTGCTTGTTGGCTAAGAAAATGGGTGTTCGAAGAACCATTGCCGAGGTTGAGAATATCGACTATATTGACCTTGCTGATAACATTGGAGTAGGGACAATGATCAATAAAAAACTTCTTGCAGCAAGTTACATTTATCGTTTTACCATGGATGCTGATGTTCAACATTGCAAGTGGCTTACAGTTTCTGAAGCAGAAGTGATGGAATTAACAGCAAAAGAAGGATCGAAAATAACCAAAACAGCATTAAAAGACTTGGGTTTTCCGGATGATGCTAATATAGGTGGTATTATTCGCGATGACGAAAGTATTATTGCAACAGGAGAAACACAAATTCAAGCTAACGATAAAGTTGTAGTATTTACACTTCCTTCAGCAATTAAAAAGGTTGAGAAATTCTTTAAATAAAAAAATAGAGAGGTCATTACCAGGCCTCTTTCGTTTATAATACCGTAGAATTATATCTTTGAGCTAAATATATCCGGAACGACGTGATTAAATTTAAAATTATATTCAATATTTTAGGGAAGCTTTTGGTTGGTGAAAGTTTCTTCCTATTTCTTTCATTGCTTGTTTCTTTAATTTACCAGGAAAACGATTCTACAGCTTTTTTAAAAGCAGGCCTTATAACATTTGCTGTTGGAGCTTTTAGTTATCTAATATCGAAAGGTGTTCAGAAAGATTTGGGAAAAAGGGAAGGATATATCATCGTAAGTTTAGTTTGGGTGGTATTCTCTATTTTTGGTTGTTTGCCCTATTTGTTTAGTGGAGCAATACCATCGGTAACCGATGCGTTTTTCGAAACCATGTCGGGTTTTACCACCACAGGTTCATCGGTATTAAATAATATTGAGGAGTTACCCCATGGTATTTTATTTTGGCGATCGCTAACCCAATGGATGGGAGGTATGGGAATTATTGTAATGTTTCTTGCCATACTGCCTACTCTGGGAATTGGCGGACGCGAGTTGTTTGTAGCCGAAGTGCCAGGGCCTGCTCCTGATAAATTAACTCCGCGAATTAAGGAAACGGCAAGAAATCTTTGGGGCTTATACATGCTTTTCACATTTGTTGAAACGATATTGCTTTACGCAGGAGGAATGAGTTTTTTCGATGCGATCAATCACTCGTTAACAACAATGGCAACAGGAGGATACTCTACCAAACAAGCTAGTGTTGGTTTCTACACTTCTCCTTACATTCAGTATACAATTATCTTTTTCATGTTTGTTGCTGGTACAAACTTTACTTTATCGTACGGAATAATTACCGGAAAATTTACCAAGGTTTTTAAAGATGAGGAGTTTAGATTTTACACTTTGGTAGTATTGTTTTTTGCTTTTGTAATAACACTTGGATTGATTGCAGCTGGTAATGTTACCGGAGAACAGGCATTTAGAGATTCGCTGTTTACTGTAGTATCAATTATTACAACAACAGGATATGCTACTGCAGATTATTTGCTTTGGTCACCATTTTTAGGAATGCTGATTTTTGTATTGTTTTTTGTAGGAGGCTCTGCAGGTTCTACTGGTGGAGGCGTAAAAGTAGTTCGTATCTTGCTTTTGTTTAAAAACAGTTTCTACGAATTAAAAAGGTTGGTTCATCCAAATGCAGTAATCCCTATCAGGTATAACTCCAAGGTTGTTGATCAGAAAACGGTTACCAACATTCTGGCTTTCTTTGTTTTCTACATTCTGATATTTATGATGTCAGCTGTGTTAATGTCTTTCTGGACTTCAGATATCTATTCTGCCTTTAGTGCCGTAGCTACAACATTAGGCAATGTAGGACCTGGTTTTGGAGAAATTGGCCCAATGGAAAATTTTTATCATTTACCTGATTTGGCAAAGTGGTTTCTTGCCTTTTTAATGATGTTGGGAAGATTGGAATTGTTTACGGTTTTGGTGTTGTTCTCTCCATCTTTTTGGAGGCATTAAACCTTAATTCCAGAACATTTCGTCGATATTCAAAAATTTCATTCAACTTCGATTTTATAAATAACTTATTGGCAATTGCACCTAAAAAACCAAGGGGAGGTTTGTACGATATAATATCTTTCATGAGTACACCACCGGGTAATGGTTCAATAATGTGTTGATGATGCCAAATGGAATAAGGGCCAACACGTTGTTCATCTACAAAGTAGGATTTATCGCGTACTTGAGTAATTTCTGTTACCCATGTGGTTTTAATACCTAAAATTGGACTTAGCTTGTAACTGATAATCATTCCCGGATACATTTTTTCTTTCATTAGATTGGATGTAATATCAAATCCCATGTATTTGGGTGTAATTTCTTTAAGGTTGACAGGCGATGAAATAAACTCCCAAACTTCATCAATACTTGCATGTAATATTTGTTCTTTATGGAATTGATAAAATGACATAACTTAGAAGATTTTTGATTAATAATTTGTGTTGTTAGGCCGCGAATAAAGAAATTGCATAACATTTATATTGCGCATATCAAAGGCCGATTCACAATAGGAAAGATAATAATTCCATTTTCTGACAAACTGTTTGTCAAATCCTAAAGAGTTTACTTCTTCTATTTTTTCATTGAATGATTCACGCCATAACCGTAAGGTTTGTGCATAATGTTTTCCCATATCCTCCAGGTGGATTGGTGTTAAATCGGAACTTTGATTCATGGCTTTATTTAAAGCTGAAACTGATGGGAGCAAAGAACCCGGGAAAATATGTTTTTGTATCCAATCAACACCTTTCTTCATTTCCTTAAACCGGGAATCAGGACAGGTAATTACCTGTAAAGCCAATAAGCCATCTTTGGTTAATAGTTCATTAATTTTAGCAAAAAACGGTTTGTAAAATCTGTGTCCAACAGCCTCCAGCATTTCTATCGATACGATTTTATCATACTTGCCATTTACCAAACGATAATCTTTAAACAAGATTTTTACTCTATCATCCAAGCCTGCATTTTTAACTCTTTCCTTTGCATAAATGTATTGCTCTTTTGATATTGTGATTGCGCTTACTTCAACATCGTAGTTTTTGGCTAAGTGTATGGCCATTCCGCCCCATCCACATCCAATTTCAAGAATTTTATCGCCATTATTAATCTTCAATTTTTCCGATAGCATCCTGTATTTTTCTTGTTGTGCATCGTAAAGTGAACTTTCTTTACTTTTAAAATAGGCCGAAGAGTAAGTCATACTCTTATCCAACCAAAGCGAATAGAATTCATTACTTAAATCGTAATGAGCAGCAATGTTTTTTTTAGATTTTGAAATGGTATTGTCACGTAATTTGTGAATGAACCTATTGCCTGCCTTAAACAGATTAAAAACAATTGTTTTAATTTTGCTTCCCGATAGAGTAGGAGCATTTTCAATGTTTACAATTACCCATGAAATTACAGATGTGATATCGGATGTATTCCAAAGGTTTTGTTCGTATGCTTCTCCAAATCCAATATCTCCGTACAGAAATAACCGATTGAAAAAATCACCTGATAAAATCTGGATATCAGCATGAATTGATGAATTTTTATCACCAAACTCTAATATCATTTTATTAGGTAAGGTAATTTCAATGTAGCCTTTATTCATTTTAGAAATCAACTTTAAGAATATTCGTTCCTTAAAGCTGATTTTGTGCTGAAGTGTTAAAATCTTTTCCATATTCTCGGTTTTTATGTTTTCGTGAATGTCTGTTCTCATATTTTTTCAATCGGTTTGTTTGTAAACCAATGTGTTCTTCTTTTTTGAAATAGGGAATACCTAAAAGCAATAGCTTTAGTGCCTGAAAATGAATCAGGAAAATAACCTGTATGGTGATCAAAGGAAACAAAAGAACAAATTTGAGCACATTCCGATTGTTTAGCACTTGTTTGGTTCCACTTAAAGTAGCACTGAAAATTCGCTGAGTATCTTTGTAATCATCTATTTTGTTGTACAATTTATTCGAGGGTACTTGTAAATGAAAATCAAATTCTACATCATGATCAATAAATGGAGAAACATAGAAATGTTTCTTTTGTCGTTTGGTGAAAATATTTCCCCTGAGATTTTTGTTATCAAGAAGAAAGAGTTTCATTTCTCCAAAAGTGTTGTTCACTTCTGCAATACAGGCAAAGGCATTATTGTTTGCATCGAAACAATAATAAAACGACACCGGATTAAACTGATACCCCAAAGTACAAAGGTTGGTAAGCAAACAAATTTTTTTCGGGAATACCTTAATCTTGTTCTGAATTAAAAATTGCTCTACCTGGCTTCGAATTGACTGAATTTTGCTTTCATCTAATTGAAGATGATCTTTATCTCTGAAATTGAAATAATTAAATCGGTTGCGACTAATCAACCATATTTTTCTGGTGATGAGATCTATTTCGTCCAGATCGATATAAAACAGAAAACTCCTGTAGCTAAACTTTCGCTTCACCTTTTCCATTCTGGAGTGATATACTTGGCATGAATAAAGGGCAGAGTTCAATATTTTAATTTTATTCGTCATCCCGCTTTTAATTGTATATTCTTTTCTTGATTTAAGATTTGTTCTGATAGTTGTACCGCCGATGCATAGGCATCTTCATGAAATCCATATCGAAAATAACTGCCACAGAAATAAATGGAACCTTCTTGGTTAAGTTCATGCAATCGCTTTTGTGCTTTTAAAGATTCAAGCGTAAATATTGGGTGGAAATAAGTCAATACCTTATGAATTTTTCTTTCATCCAGATCAATCGGATTGATGGAAACGAAATAATGTTTCTTATCCGATACATTCTGCAAAGAATTCATGTTGTAAATGGTTGTTGTTCTGTTTTCCCCATTTTTCTGATCGATTAAATAGTTCCAACTCGACCATACTTTTTTGTTTTTCGGCATTACAGAAGTATCGGAATGAAGTACAGCTAAATTTTTTTGATACTGAAATTTTGAGAGCAAATCCTGCTGCAGCCAACTCGGATTTGATAACATTTGCAAAGCCTCGTTGGCATGTGCTGCCACAATTACTTTGTCAAATAAATAGCGTTCATTATTCTTGGTAATTACTTCAACTTTATCTCCCGTTTTTTTGATTGAATCGATTTTGGAATTGATTTTGATTTTATCCTGAAAAGGAGCGATTAATCTTTTTTTGTACGATTCACTTCCGTTCCCAACCGTATACCACTGAAAATGTGTATCTATGCCCAACATGCCATGATTCAGGAAAAACCTGACCAAGCTTTCGGCAGGAAATTGTAAACTGGTATCAGGGGGAGTCGACCAAATTGCAGAACTCATTGGAAGCAGGTACTTCTCTAAAAAATCAGAACTGTATGATTTCTGGCCGATGTAATCGGCAATGCTGAGGTTTTTCAAGAATCCACAATTTAAATCCTGAACACTCTCTTTATTGAATCTGTTAATTTGCAGAAGCATCTTAATAAAAGCCGGGCTAAACAAGTTTTTTCTCTGTGCAAACAACCCATTAAAACCAGAGCCGCAATATTCCAGATTACTTGTTTTGTGCTGAACACTAAAACTCATATCTGTTTTTTTTATTGGAACACAAAGCTCATTGAATAAATTGAGCAAGTTGGGGTAGGTTTCTTTGTTAAATACCATAAAGCCAGTGTCGATAGGAATCTGAATTCCATCTTCTTCAACAAACACAGTATTTGTATGTCCACCTACATACTTGTTTTTCTCAAATAAGCTGATATCATAATGCTTTTGCAATAAATGTGCTGCGCCCATTCCTGCAATTCCGGTTCCAATTATGGCTAGTTTTTCCTTCATTACAAATAATAAATTTAAGGTCCAAGTTCAGGGTATTGTAATAGTGCTTTATAGCTACTTCCGTTTAAATCACGGATATTAGAGATGCCCTCATACTTTAATATTCTTTTCGATTCACTATCATAAGAAATGTAAATCGGATTCATTAGCATCCTAAGCAAAGCACTTTGTGACTCCATTTTAAGTACAATTGCATTTTTAGAAGACTCTTTTTGTTTTACACGATAAATCCGGAAACTGAAATAATCCTGAAATGCTACCGAAAGAAAATTGAAGTTCAATTGCTCTTCCGACAAAATCCGATCCCAATTGTTTTTAATGAAATAATTAAAGCCACCATCAACAATTGCTGGTTCGGGAACAAAAATGCTCTTCTCCTTCAGTTTGCTTTTTGTGCTTTTTCGGTACCTGATATCAAATTGATTATTGCCTTTGTGCGTAACCTCTTCAATTAAACCGCTTCTGTTATCAATTAATCGGTAAGTTGGTTTCTGAAAAGAATTGCGAAAATCTAGTTCTCTCTTTGCAAACTCATTGTTTCTGTCGCATACAAAAGAGGTTATGGTACGAATGTGTTTTCCTTCTTCGTACAACTCCTCATGAATTTCTTTGTATATAAATTTCAGTGATTTGTTGTCTTTTGCTATTCCTTCGTAAGTTTTGTCTTCTATACCGGAACTAAAACCATAGAAAAGGAATGCAACTAATAGTAAAGCTATATTTTTCATGATAATTGGTTTTAGTTAGGATTTCGCTTGCTAAATAAATAATGACTGATGCTCCATTCGTTACCATTTCTGAATCCCCATAATTCAGCACATGCCATAAAGAATATTCGCCAGTAAACCCACCACTTCTTCGCTTCATTGTAACCATAAGTGGTTTCGAATATTGATAGAATTTCATTTTTGCAGGAATCCATTCTTGCAAGCCAGGCTTCAGCAGTTTTTTGGTAATGCATGCCGTTCATATGCCAACGTTTTTCAATGCTTAAATGATCCTGAAAATGATCGAACAATTTTTCACTAGGCATTATTCCACCAGTAAAAAAGTATTTGGACATCCAATCGCTCGAATCTTTAACCTCAAATTTGTAAGCAAGTTTTGTATGAGAAAAAATATGAACAAAAAGTTTACCCGTTGGCTTTAAAAAAGTGTTTATGCGATATAGCAACTCCTGATAATTGCGCATGTGTTCAAACATTTCTACCGATACTACTCTGTCGAATGCCTGCTCTGTTTTAAAAACATTCATATCTACAGTAATAACACGCAGGTTTTTTAAACCTAATTTTTGTGCTTTTGCACTTATATATTCTCTTTGAGAGTTAGAGTTGGAGATCGCTGTTATTTTGGCATTGCAGAATTTTTGGGCCATATATAAGCTTAATGATCCCCAACCACAACCCAATTCCAGAATTTCTTGTCCATCCTTTAATTCGGCTCTTTCTATTGTTAACTCAAGCATTTTTTTTTCAGCTTGTTGTAGTTCTGTAATCGATTCGTCCCAATAACCGCATGAGTACTTTAGGTATTTGCCTAAAACTTTTTCGAAAAAACTGGCAGGCAGTTCGTAATGTTGATCATTGGCTGCGTTTGTTTCAATGGCTATCGGACTGTTTTTAAGTTCCGATATCAGTTCCTGCACATTGTAGTTCTTGCTTTCCTCTCTTAACCTTTGTTTTAGTAAACTTCGGATTTTAACTCTGATCAGACTATCAGGAATAATTCCTTTTTCTATAATATTAGTGTACCACATGATTTCTATTTTAAGGCATTTTTATGAATGGTAATAATCTTTAAAGCATGCATTATTCTCATAATTAAATAAGAAGGGTCGAATTCGAACCATCGTTTTGCAAAGTTGGCTTTCCAAGGTTGCGCATGATGATTATTGTGTAGTGCTTCTCCTCCCAAAAAAATCTCGATGGGAAAGAGATTTGTAGAATTATTGTTTTGTTCGAAGTTTTGATACCCAACTTTATGTGAGAACCAATTGATGATTGCTCCATGTATGGGACTCATAAAAAAATGAACAGGAAGCAATAAAAAAAAGTAGATATTAGGTGCAAAGGCGATATAAATTAAAATGTAAATGGAAACCCAGATTAATCTTGATAACCACGACTCAGAAATTTTTTCGAATTTATGCCAGCGTGGTATCCGCTTACACAGCCCTTCTTCAATAACAATATCTCTATTCTTAACTGAAGCATAATAATGATATGTTTTTAGCATGAAAGAAAAAATATTGTAGGAATGATCAGGTGAATGAGGATCTTTCTCATTTTCGGCATGCATGTGGTGAAGCCGGTGCATGTATGCGTAGGCAAATGGATTTAAATAGGAGCTTCCTTGAGAAATCCAGGTTCCGATAAAAAATGCTTTTTCCCAAAATCGACTCATTTTAAACATAGAATGAGCTGCATACCTGTGTAAGAATACAGTCTGAAAAAAAAGACTTGCATACCAATGAATTAATATGAAAGTGAGTATCAGCATAATTGTAGTTTTTGATTATAGAATATGCTTATTTGGAATAAATCCAAACTATATTAAAAACATATCAATCAATAAAAAGTTCAGACGATTGAAAAGAAAATTTATGAAGTAGATCGTGAATTTGAGGCTATTGATGAAATATACCTATACTTTATTCCATTGGAATTATGCGTTAGATTTTCTAATGTATACTTTGGGATTACCTGCCGATTTCAGAGAAAATATAAAATTTTTAAATTCGATTGCACTGGCTTTAATGTGTAAAATATCAAATATTTAAAAAAGAAATAATTTGATCTTTTATCTATAAAATAAAATTATTTGTCATGAAAATATAACATTTTATATCTTGTGTCGTAAATAAAATCGTTATACTTAATAAATGAAATTGTCTATACATTTTAAACAATCTTTAAATTTAACTCATGAAGAATATTTCGGAATACAACCATCTTATCGAAAAAGAGATAGAGAAATTTAGGAAAGAATCAAGTAAGATTCTTAAGAAATTTGAAACCATATTTAA
>JAOARS010000451.1 GCA_025210415.1 Marinifilum sp.
CGTAAAGGATTCTTTTAAAAAGTTATAACAGGTATCGAACCTGTTATAACTTTGCCAAGGAAAGAAAACCTTCAGGCTCTGTATTGCCCGATGAAAAGGACAAAAATATGTAATGAATTGAAAATGTGATAAAAAATCATATTAAATTTGGATTACAACATAGAAGGTTAATAAATCAGATAAGCATTAAATTCATTACAGATTGAACAATTCTTTCACCTCTATTTTTTTCTTCACATGATTACCTCCGCTATAATAAAATTCATTGATTTTGCGATTGTAAGTATAATCATTCTTCCACTCCTCGTAGTTTTCAATTACTTTTTCCAGAGAATCGATAAAATACAAAACTTCCTTGTTGGTTGTTGTTGGGTGTAAAGACCAACGTACCCACCCCGGTTTGTGCGATAAATCGCCAGAGGTAATCTCATTGGTAATAGCATCAGATTGTTCCTGGCTTACTTCTAATAAGTAATGACCATAAGTACCTGCACAAGCACATCCTCCTCTTACCTGAATACCAAATCGATCATTCAATAACTTTACCAACAAATTGTAATGGATATACTCCACATAAAATGAAAGTATCCCCAGTCTTTTCTGAACATTGTCAGCCAATACATGAACATCTTTTACAGCTTTCAACTTATCAAAAGCAAGATCTAAAAGTTCTTCCTCTCTTTCTGCAATATTTTTTGTCCCCATTTGGTTCTTCACCTCAATGGCTAGTGCTGTACGAATTGCCTGAAGAAAACCTGGTGTTCCACCATCTTCACGTGCTTCAATATTATCCACAAACTTGTATTCCCCCCAAGGGTTTGTCCAGTCTACCGTTCCTCCTCCAGGATTATCAGGAACCTTACAATTGTACAGTTTCGAATCAAAAATCATTACACCTGATGATCCGGGGCCTCCCAAAAATTTGTGTGGCGAAAAGAATACACCATCCAATTTTGCCATTTCGTCTTCAGGATGCATATCTATATCTACATAAGGAGCAGATGCTGCAAAATCGATAAAACAAATGCCACCATACTCATGCATAATTTTTGACATTTCGTAATATGGTGTAATAATTCCGGTTACATTGGAACAGGCTGTAAACGAACCTATTTTCACTTCCCGGTCTTTATATTTTTCAAGTTCAGCTCTTAAATTGTCCAAGCTAATGGTAAGGTCTTCCCCCGGAGGAACAACAACAACATCAACATTGGTTTCATACCATGATGTTTGATTTGAATGATGTTCCATATGAGTAAGAAAAACTACGGGCTTTTCTTTTTCTTTTTGACATTGAAATTTGCCAATTACACCACATCCTTTTAAGCATAAAATGCGCTGTAACTTATTAACAACAGCAGTCATTCCAAATCCTGCATGAATAATTACATCATCAGGGCCAGCATTAACATGTTTTTTTATTAATTCCTGAGCTCTATGGTACGATTGGGTCATTAAAGTTCCCGTTTCGTTGGTTTCTGTATGTGTATTTGCTACATAAGGGCCAAATTCTTTCAACATCCTCTTTTCCAGAGGCCCATATAAACGTCCGCTGGCAATCCAATCTGCATAAACAATTTTTTGCTTTCCGAAAGGAGAATAAAAGCTGGCATCATAACCAACTGTGTTCTTACGAAATTTCTTAAAATATTTTTCTAAACTACTCATCAGGTTAGGGTTCGTTTTGTTTTTAGGTTTTTTCTTTATAAAACAATATTTAATTCAAATTGGGTGAAATTAAAAGTAAAGCTTTTCACTTTACCCGTTTTTTAATCGACTGCAAAGTAGACATTTGGAAATGCAAAAACAAGAAGAAATATCAGCTTTTTAAACTCCTTGTATAGAATTGTATGAATAGATGAATTATTTATGATTTTTTAAATTGTTTAATTTGCTTTGACACCCCGAATCGATTACTTTTGACTTTCTTAATTAGTTATACATCAGACTGACATAATAATATCGATGAATACAATAATTCAACTTTTTGAAGAGAGTGTAAAAAAATACGGATCAAATCCTTATTTGTGGGAACATTCCGGCGATAAATATGAATCTTTAAGTTATAAAGATTTGTACGAAAAAGTAAAGCTATTGGCCTATGGTTTGTTTGCTTATGAAATTGATAAAGGCGACAGAATAGCACTTTTATCGGAAGGAAGAAATGCCTGGGTTCTTTCAGAACTTGGAATTTTATTTTCGGGAGCAGTAAATGTTCCTTTATCGGTAAAATTAGATGCTCAGAATGAACTAAAATTTAGATTGATTCATTCTGAGGCAAAATTTATCATTGTTTCCAAAAATCATTTGGAGAAAATTCGTTTGATTAGAAATGAAATTCCAACACTTGAAAAAGTAATCGTTATTGATGACGATGCTGAGCTTAAAGGTGATGAAACTTATCTTTGGAACATTATTAGCCTGGGCGAAATGCTCATTGCGGAAGAAAAAAAAGATGTAGATAAAATTCAGCAAGATATTAAAGCTGATGACCATGCTAATATCTCTTATACTTCGGGCACTACTGCCGATCCAAAAGGAATTATACTCACCCATAACAATTACACAAGCAATGTAATTCAATCTTCGAGTTTAATGCACATTCCCGAGCATTACAGAACTTTATTGATTCTGCCCTGGGATCATTCATTTGCACACACTGCCGGAATTTACAGTTTCATGCTAAAAGGAGCTTCTATAGCAGCAGTACAACAAGGCAATTCTCCAATGGAGGCATTAAAAAATATTCCTAAGAACATCAAGGAAATTAAGCCCCATATTTTAATGAGTGTTCCGGCATTGGCAAAAAACTTCAAAAAAAATATCGAAAAAGGAATTAAAGCCAAAGGCCCTAAGGTTGAAAAACTATTTAACAAAGCACTCAATTTGGCTTACAAATACAATGCCTCTGGTTGGAACAGAGGAAAAGGAAGCAGAATGTTTCTTAAACCAATGTACATGATCTACGATAAGATTTTGTTTTCGAAAATTAGAGAAAACTTTGGTGGCAACCTAAAATTCTTTGTTGGTGGTGGCGCTCTTCTCGATATCGAATTGCAAAAATTCTTTTATGCCATCGGAATTCCAATGTATCAGGGATATGGATTATCGGAAGCATCTCCAATTATCTCATCCAATGCTCACCACAAACACAAATTGGGTTCTTCAGGATTTTTGGTAAGCAATATGGATTTAAAAATATGCGATGATGAAGGAAATGCTTTGCCTGTTGGAGAAAAAGGTGAGATTGTGATAAAAGGTGGTAACGTAATGAAAGGTTACTGGAAAAATGAAAAAGCATCGGCTGAAACCCTTAAAAATGGTTGGTTGCATACCGGCGACATGGGCTACATGGACAAAGATGGTTTCTTGTATGTACTCGGGCGATTTAAATCATTACTAATTGCCAACGATGGTGAAAAATTCAGCCCTGAAGGAATCGAGGAAGCTTTCATTGATCAATCATCATTAATGGATCAGTGTATTTTGTACAACAATCAGAATCCTTATACCATTGCTCTTGTTGTTCCTAACAAAGCGGCAATTGCTGCCAAACTAAAAAAGCAAAATCTATCGA
>JAOARS010000452.1 GCA_025210415.1 Marinifilum sp.
ATTATATTTTCTTTTGTTAATGAGTCTTGCTCCAGAATTTGTAGAATGCTTTTTGACATTGGATTTTAGATCTGTTGTTTCTCCGACAAAAATACTTATAAAATTCTAGCTTTTTGTACCATTGGGTACAATTTGGAATAAAACACTCTTAAATCTGAATATAATATTATTCGAAAACGTTTGAGTGGAAATGAGATAGCTATGCTTCTAAATAGCAATATTGATAAGCGAAAAACTGAATTTTACTTACGGATTGTTTGACAAATCAGCTCAATAGGAGCAGATTATTACTATATTTGTCGCAAAATCGCAAAATTATTAAATAACAAAACATGATAAACGAACAGTTACTTAACCCCCAAAGTATTGTTGTTGTAGGAGGTTCCGATGATGTGCAGAAACCTGGTGGAAAGGTTTTGAAGAATCTGATCGATGGAGATTTTAAAGGTGATCTTTATGTGGCTAACCCAAAACTTGACGAAGTTCAGGGTATCAAGTCATTTAAAAATCCAAATGATCTTCCTAATGTTGATTTGGCTATTTTGGCTATCGCTGCTAAATTTTGTCCATCAACAATTAAGCTTCTTGCAGAAGAAAAGAACACTCGTGCTTTCATTATTCTTTCAGCAGGTTTTAGCGAAGAGAACGAAGAAGGTGCTAAGTTAGAGCAGGAAATTGTTGACATTGTGAACTCGGTTGGTGGTTCATTAATTGGTCCTAACTGTGTTGGTGTATTGAACTCAAACTACAATGGTGTTTTCACTACTCCAATTCCTTCTTTAGATCCTAAAGGATGTGATTTCATCTCAGGATCGGGTGCTACTGCAGTATTCATTATGGAGTCTGGTGTTCCTAAAGGATTGTCATTCTCTAGCGTTTACTCTGTAGGGAACTCAGCGCAAATGGGTGTTGAAGAGATTTTGAAATACATGGATGAAAGCTTTGATCCTGAAACAAGTTCGAAGGTGAAGCTTTTATATGTTGAAAATATTGACAAGCCTGAGATGCTATTGAAGCACGCTTCATCTTTGATTCGCAAAGGATGTAAGATTGCTGCTGTAAAATCAGGTGGTTCAGAGGCTGGTAGCCGTGCTGCTTCATCGCACACTGGTGCTTTGGCTAGTTCTGATGTTGCTGTTGATGCATTGTTCAAAAAAGCTGGTATCGTTCGTTGTAGCGGTCGTGAAGAGTTGGCAACTGTTGCTTCTATCTTCATGCACCCTGAGTTGCAAGGAAAGAATATTGCAGTGATCACTCACGCAGGTGGCCCGGCTGTAATGCTAACAGATGCATTGTCAAACGGTGGATTGGATGTTCCTCACATCGAAGGTCCAAAGGCTGATGCTTTGTTGGAAAAATTGTATGCAGGTTCTTCTGTATCGAACCCAATCGACTTTTTGGCAACAGGTACTGCTCAGCAATTGGGTGATATTATTGATGCTTGTGATAATGATTTCGATAACATCGATGCAATGGCTGTAATCTTCGGTAGCCCGGGATTGTTCCCGGTATACGATGTGTATGACCTTCTTCACGAGAAGATGAAAGAGTGTAAGAAGCCTATCTATCCAATTCTTCCATCGGTAATTAATGTGAAGGATGAGATTGAGCACTTCCTTGCTAAAGGTAGAATCAACTTCCCTGATGAGGTAGTATTCGGTAACGCATTGGCAAAAGTATTCAATACACCAAAGCCACAGCCGGAAGAGATTGCTTTACCAGATGTTGATGTAGCTGGAATCCGTAAGATTGTTGATGAGGCTGATAATGGATATTTAAGCCCGGAACAAATTCACAATTTGTTAGATGCAGCAGGTATTGCACGTGCACAAGAAGGTGTTGCTGATACTGAAGAAGAAATCGTTGCTTTGGCTAAGAAAATCGGGTTCCCATTGGTAATGAAAGTTGTTGGACCTGTACACAAATCGGATGTAGGTGGTGTAACCTTAAATGTGAAAGATGAGGAAACTGTACGTTCCGAATTTAAAAGAATGATGCAAATTAAGGATACCTACGCAGTAATGTTGGCTCAAATGCTTAGTGGTACAGAGGTATTCATTGGTGCTAAGCGTGAAGATAAATTCGGTCACATGGTATTATGTGGTTTAGGAGGTATCTTCATTGAGGTATTGAAGGATGTGAAAGCATCTCTCGCTCCAATTTCTACAGAGGAAGCTCACGAAATGATTCAAGGTTTGAACTCTTACGGAATTATTAAGGGCGTTAGAGGACAGGAACCAGTTAACGAAGATCGTTTTGCTGAAGCGGTAACTCGTGTAGCTGCATTAATGAAAGTTGCTCCTGAAATCTTCGAAATGGACTTGAACCCACTATTGGGTAACAAGGATGCGGTTGTAGCTGTTGATGCTCGTATCAGAATCGAAAAAGAGTAACATCTGATCTAAAAATATTTGCGATGAGAAAGTGGAAAGATCTGAATAAGAATGAGAAAATGATGATCAGTTTTGTGATTATCCTTTTAATAGGGGTTGCCATAAAATGGAAAGAAGTCAAGACAGGATTCTTTCAAGGTCTGGACAACTATACAGAGCAATCAGAAAAATAAATACAATAGCATGGGATTCTTTCTCATGCTATTTGTTCAAATAAGAAGTTGAGCTATTGGCTCTAAAAATTATATATAACTATAAAAACAGATGAAAAAACAAGACGTTATCTTCTGGCTTGGGTTTATTCTATTGTTCCTGCCGTTTTTTCTGTCACAAACAGTATTCGAATTTTATATCGATTTTAATAAAGAACATGGTATGATCACCAGCTTTATCAAATTTGCCATTTTGGCAACAATTGGAGAAGTAATTGGTTTGCGTATTCGTACAGGTAATTATTATCAAAAAGGTTTTGGTGTGATTCCACGTGCTATTGTATGGGGATTCTTAGGATTAACCATTAAGCTTGCTTTCGTGATTTTTGCTACGGGAACACCAATCTTCTTATCCTACTTGGGAGTAGAGGGTGCTGTAGAGTCAATGAAGCAACCATTCACTGTAACCAAATTGTTGGTGGCTTTCAGTATTAGTGCATTCATGAACTTGATTTATGCACCGGTAATGATGACCCTTCATAAAATTACAGATACGCATATTGTTGATAATGGAGGAACCGTTGTGGGACTTCTTAAGCCGATTAACTTTTCGAAAATATTTGTGAACCTGAACTGGGATGTTCAGTGGAACTTTGTATTCAAGAAAACCATTCCATTTTTCTGGATTCCGGCACACACAATTACCTTTTTATTGCCTCCTGATTTTCAGGTTTTATTTGCCGCTGTATTGGGTATTGTATTGGGTGTATTACTTGCAATTGCAAGTTTGAAAAGTGCCAAATAGTTTTAACTTTGTAGGAGAAACAAGAAACACACTAACAAAAATATTGTCCTATGAGTAAAATTGGATTGTTTTACGGACCTGAAGGCGGAAATGTAGATAAGGTCGCTAAAATTATAGCAGAGAAGATAACTACCAAGAAAGTTGACGTTCATTTGGTGAAAGAAACCGATGCTGAGAAATTGTCTGAGTATTCAAATATCATTATGGGAATTTCTACTCTTGGAAAACATACCTGGTCATCAGATAATACAGGAAACGACTGGGATAACTTTCTTCCAAAACTAAATAAATTGGATTTGAAAGGTAAAAAAGTTGCTCTTTTTGGTTTAGGAGATCATATTGCTTATGCTGATTTCTTTGTTGATTCGATGGGAGATTTGGCTGAGGCAATTCAACCTACAAGTGCTAAAATAATTGGTCAGGTTAGCGATGAAGGATATGAATTCAATGAGTCAAGAGCTTTTGTCGATGGCAAGTTTGTTGGTCTGCCATTAGATGAGGACTTTGAATCAGATCTTACCGAGAAAAGGGTAGAGAAATGGTTGAAAATTATTCTTCCTGAGTTCGAATAATGAACTTTGAGAACTAAAAATATAAAAGGCTGACGGAGTACCGATCAGCCTTTTTCAATTTGTAAGCAATTTAAAGCTTGTTGTAATGAATTGAAACATTTAAAACGATTACTTTGTTTAGATTGCAATCAAATAAGGGCTTGATGTTTTAATTTGTTATTAAATTTCGTAAAATTGCATAAAATTAGTAAGGTGAGTAATAATAGATGCTTAAAATCTGAAAGAAGATTAGTTTTTAAAAGCAGAAAAACTCACAAACTATTAACCTTAACCACAGAAAAATAAAGAAAAATGAAAAATACCCCTATAAATAAAGAAATTGTTGACAAGCAATTAGAATATTGCGGAATCAGTAATATGGCTGATGCAACAATTCGCGACATTGTGCGTGTTGTAAATTTAATTCAGGAGGAAAGTGGAGAGAAATTCATCAGAATGGAAATGGGAGTTCCTGGATTAAAACCTGCAAATGTTGGAATTGAAGCAGAAAAGAAAGCTTTGGAAGAGGGTGCTGCTTCGGCATATCCTATGTTGGAAGGAGTTAAAGCTCTTAAAGAGGAAGGTTCTCGTTTTGTGAAGAATTTCATGAATATTGATATCAAGCCTGATGGTGTTGTACCAACTGTTGGTTCGATGCAGGGAGGGTATGCAGCTTTTATGGCTATCGGGAATTGTGACCCTAAAAAAGATACCATCTTGTTTATTGATCCAGGATTTCCTGTACAGAAAACACAGTTGGAAGTAATGGGCCAGAAGTACGAATCGTTTGATGTATACAACTACAGAGGAGAAAAGCTGAGAGAAAAATTAGAAGAGTTTCTTTCAAAAGGGAATATTGCCGGGATGATTTATTCAAATCCTAACAACCCGGCATGGATTTGCTTTAACGAAGAAGAACTTAAAAT
>JAOARS010000453.1 GCA_025210415.1 Marinifilum sp.
AAAAGTCTAATGATTAGACGAATGTATACAACTATTATATAGATTTTTGGAAGCTATCAGAATGATTTGCAATTTTGAAATCGAAACGAATAAAAAGTGTTTAGCCTGTATACGATTTGCCTAAAGAATACAAATTCACAAAGAAGAATTCCGGTTTGCAACCAATCATTCTCGAAAGAATACAAAACTGTTTTATGTGTATAAAAAAATATGCCTTATCATTCTTAAAAGAATCGAAACCATAGAATATACAACAACATAAAACAAATAAAATAACACTAAAATTAAACGAACAATGAATAGAAATATTATAGCAAAAATGATTAATGAAAAAGACAGCAAGTCAGAAGAAGAATTGCTGCGCAGCCTGCAAAAAAAATTAGAAGTGGCCGAAAGTGCAGGCAACTACAAGGCACAAGCCGATTACTGGAAAGAGCAACATCAGAATTTAAGGAAACAATGTTTTCGGGCATTAAGCGGAAAGAATGGCTTAAAGCGACTCAGTGAAATGCTTGAGGAAGATATCTACCCATTAACAAATTAAAAAACGGAGCCAATGGAAAAGAAAGTCAACATTACACTTGGCCAGGTTTTATCTATGGCATTAACTGTTTTTATTATCACTCTTGGAGGCTGGATTAACATGAGCAGTAGGGTAAAAGCTCTTGAAGTAGAAACAGATATTCGAATTCGCCAACTGGAAACACAAGTGCATAGCAACAAATGCTACTTCGACAAAATATTAGATGAAGTACAAAAAGTGAAGATTGTATTACAGAACAAAAAAGACAGGGAGAATTAACAATGGCATTCACATTTAGCAAAAAATCAATGGAGAGGCTCCAACAAGTCGATCAGCAATTACAAGAATTGATGCAAAATGCCATTGCTGTAAGCCCCATAGATTTTGGGATACCGGAATTTGGAGGCTTAAGAACCGAAAAAGAACAACAACAACTGTATGAAAAAGGCCTCTCGAAATGCGATGGCTACAAGCGTAAAAGCCTTCACCAAACAGGAAATGCAATTGATATTTATGCCTATGTAAATGGCAAAGCATCCTGGGATAAAATTCACCTGGCAATAATTGCAGGAGTTATTCTAAGTGAGGCACGCAGAATGAAATTAAAAGTAAGGTGGGGTGGCACATTCGGCAGTAAAACATTTACGGGTTGGGACATGCCTCATTTCGAATTCATTAAATCATAAATTATGGGATTTTTATCAGCTAAGCGATCGGAAAAATTGGTTGACAGTGCCATTAAAGGCATAGATGCATTGTTTTTTACACAAGAAGAAAAAGCAGAACAATCTCTTAAAGTAGCCGATGCCCAAATGGAGTTTCTCAAAACCACTTTAAGCGAAAACTCGGCAAGATCCATTACACGCCGATACCTTGCTTTGGCAATTGTTGGTGTATTCTTACTGCTCATTTTAGGTGCAGGTATGGCCTACCCCATAAATCAGGATTACGCCAGGTTTCTGTTCGAGCTGGTTGGTGCACTAAATTCATTGGTAATGATGGTAGCAGGATTCTTTTTCGGGGCTTACATGATTGGTTCGCACATTTGGGGAAAAAGGCGGACAAAGGAAAAGGCAAAGTAATCACCAAAGGCTAAATTCTTAGCAACAATGGCACAATACATTACAATTGAATCCCTCCCTTCTTCGATGAGATGATTTCATCAGTGCCATTACTTGCATGCAATACCATTCTAAACCAATAATGGGCATGCAAGTGCAATAAATATCAACCGGGAAAAGAAGCATACCACTTTCGGCTAAAAAATAGAATAACGCAATACGCAGGTAGCAACAGAAAATCGTATGAATTTTCCCTGGTTGATATAATCCGGATATTCAAAAGTCTTCAGCAAAGGGATAAATAATAAAATGCAAGTAGCATTAAAAGATATTAATTATGGATGATAAAAATATAAAAACAAACAACGCCATTTTAGCCTTGCTCCTGGAACAACAGGAAATTGAACAAGTAAAAAAGGAAGTTGGCCTTGTTCCTAATGGAGATGAGTACGAAACGCATGCCGGTAAATTCTTTACCTCTGCCAACCTCATCACATTACGCGACAAAGTAGACTTTGGTTTGGGTTCAACCAATTTTGCAGGACTGGTGGCAAAAAACTACGACGGCGCAAACGAAGGACAACTGGTATTTGGTGCCGACGGATATGCCCGTGTGGGCGATAAAGGCAACCTGCAAATGATTGCCACACGAGAAGATACACCCTTAAGCAATGGGATAGCCTTTTATGATAATGCCACCAAAAAATTTAACACCAAAGCAGAATCTACCTTATCGGTAGCACAAGCTGCCAATGCGAATAAATTGGGGACTTATGCAGCTTCGCAATACCTAAGAAACGACATTGATAATCCTAAATTAAGCGTAAGTGGCGGATTGACATTTACTTTGGAGGCAGATTCTGATAACTCGAACGAATCGGATAATGTTACCCTAATTCTTTCGCAAGATGGTGGAGGAAATACAGCAAGTTTAGGCTTAAACAGCTCAAACGATCTTTACCTGAACCATGGTAGCAAGCAGGTGTTTAAATACGACGAAGGCGAGGAAGATATAATATTCGATTCTACCGTTCACTCATCGGCAAAGTTCAACAAAACAGTACTTTACTCCCCTACCAGTTCGAATGATATCATGAGCATTCGCAGGTATGGAAGCGATCATACCGTATTAAATGTATGGAGTCCTCCGCAAACCAGTTGGGGAGGTGCAAAAGAATCTACCCTCTCATTGGTAAGAGGTGATGGAAACGAATACTTCATGGACTTCTACAATATGGATTACGGATCGTCCGATCAAGGAAATAATCTTGATTATGGCGAACCGGAAATGGGTATCAGACTCCAGAAAAGAGGAAGTGGTGCTTACACTCCTTTTTATATCGAGTATGGAAATGGAA
Source organism: Marinifilum sp. (assembly GCA_025210415.1). Taxonomy (GTDB): domain Bacteria; phylum Bacteroidota; class Bacteroidia; order Bacteroidales; family Marinifilaceae; genus Marinifilum. The sequence goes on from JAOARS010000453.1 coordinate 2,943, forward strand.
GTGAAGAATTTAAGGCTCTTGAAATTCGCCCTAATGGTACTGATACTTCTAACCAGTCTTCAGTCACTCTGAACAGGCTTATTGCAAATTACGATGGAGATAGGAAGTTTGAAACAACTACGAGCGGAACAAAAACAATTGGTAACAGTATAGCTACAGCCGATTTTATCTCTGGTGATCCTTCCCAAACCACATTCTTTAATAGTGTATTGTCAACAAATGCATTAACATTTTATCCTAATGGATCAAATACATCATACATTGATGTTAGAAGAGATAATAGTAGTGCTCATGATGGTAGCTTGTCACTTCGGAGTTCTTTTGAAGGCACAAATCATACCGATATGGCGATATTCAAATATGAAAATGTTCTATTGTATCAAGGTGGTAATTTAAAGTTTCAGACTACAAGTAGCGGTACAAAAACAACAGGCGACCACCTCACAACAGGAAAGACATTTATAACTAACACAAATAGTTACCTACGTACAACTGGTGTGTATCTAGGACTTGTTTCGGGAGGAAACGAAATACAAATCACAGGTAATAGTGATAATTTGCACGTAAACTACAGAAAACAAGACGGACGAACAGCACCTGCTACGTGGTACTGGAAAGCAGGTTCAAGCGGTAGTAATGCTTCTGATTATGCCAGCTTCTACCTTAATAACCTATACTCTCATGGTACCGTTGGTTCTAATTCTTATTCTTCTGGTTTTTCTGGATCAGGATGGCGTGTTGACAATGCAGGAAATGGAACACTTGACAGCTTAACTGTTCGTAAAACATTTAGTGTATACGAATTACTGATTCAAAAAATACGCTCTGTAAATGGCTCTATAGTTGTAAGTCCTGCTAATGGGAAAATTAAAAGTATTTCGTTTCAGCACAGCGGTGCTACATTAGAGGTAGTTCTTGAAGAAGCAGGCGGTTTTAAAGTTGGCGACAGGTACAGGTGTCAGACTTTCACGGGCAGGAATGTTAGATATTATGTGAGCGGTAACATTGGGTGGATTTCAAGTGACAAAAAAAAATTACACATTTACAATTACACAAACAGTCACACAGGTGACATACCTCAAGCAGGCGATGAAATTGTACAATGGGGTTCTACAGATGCCACAAGGCAGGGAATGCTGTACATGACTTCGTCGGATAATGATGCACCTTATCTTGATGTTCTAGATGGAGTAAATGGTGCAGATATGACTGACAAAACAAAGGTTCGTTTAGGCAAATTAGACGGCATTACCGACTCAGAACTAGGTAACCTAACTGGCTACGGCTTGTACTCGCAAAATGTATTTTTAAAGGGTAAGATTGTTGCTAATTCGGGTAAAATTGGCGGTTGGAA
>JAOARS010000454.1 GCA_025210415.1 Marinifilum sp.
AATTTTAAACTTTTTTAATGCTCTGTTTTGATCTTCCGAGCTGATTAAATACATTTGCATGTCTAATGGCCCCATAGTTCAAGGGATAGAATAGTTGTTTCCTAAACAATAGATCCAGGTTCGAGTCCTGGTGGGGCTACTAATAGAAAATTTAAAAATTGCAACTTGACAATTGTAAGATACTTAACCTCAGGAAAATAAAATGTTTCCTGAGGTTTTTTTGTGCATTAGTGATCTTACATGTATTATTAAAAGTGTTTATATGTGTTTTAAAAAGTTTATATTTGTATTCTAAAAGTGGTACAAAATAGGGATTCCACTTCAAAGTGATACAAATTGTGGTATGCCATAAATACTATAAAAACACACAAATATGATTCTAAATTTTCAGATTCGAAACAATACAATTACAGCACGTTACAAACAGAGAGGTGCAGATGTACAGGTGAGTACTGGTATAAAAATGAAAAAAGAGTACTGGAATAAGCACACACAACAAATAAAAGGTATCACAAGTATAGTGAATAGGATTGATATAAACCGTTATTTATTAGAATGTAAAGAACGGTTTCAGAAATTTTATTTAGAATCACAACCCAACTCAAAAGAGCAAGTAAAGAGTTTGATTAAAAGAGCTTTATCTGATAAGAAAGAATCTTGTGTTGATTTGTTAAATTTTGCGAAATCATTTTCAGAATTGCAGAGTAAGAAAACAAATCCAAAAACGGGTAAACCCTTGGCAAAATCAACGATTAGTAAATTTAAACTTCTTCATGAACATTTAGAAGGTTACAAAAACCATTCAGAGAAGCCATTGAGTTTTGAAAATATTGATGTAGCCTTTTATTATGATTTTTTGGAATATTTAAAGGAAAAGCACAAATACAGCCCCAATACACTTGGTAAATATATTCAGGCTTTAAAAACATTAATGAATGAAGCAATAAATCAGAAATTAACGGACAATGAGGGATTTAAAAGCAGTCATTTTAAGCGTATTTCTGTAGAGGCTGAAAATATTTATTTAACAGATCAGGAAGTTAAAGCTATACTTTTATTGGATTTATCTAGTAAGCCACATTTAGAGCGATCTAGGGATGTTTTCATGGTAGGCTGCTATACTGGGTTAAGATATCAGGATGTCATAAGTCTAAATAGAGGGTGTATTAATGGTAACTATATAAATACTGTTCAGGCTAAGACTGGTGAACGTGTAACTATACCACTTTTGCCTCAGGTAGTTCATATATTAGAAAAATATGATTATCAATTAAAAGCAAATACCAAAATAAACAAACAGTTAAAAGAGGTTTGTAAATTGGCTAAAATCAATCAGATTATTTGGAGGAAGTCATATGTGGATGGGATTTTGGTAAATAAATCCTATAAAAAATATGAATTGGTTAGCTCTCATACTGCGAGAAGATCGTTTGCGACCAATAGTTACCAAAAAGGAATCCCTACAGCAACCATTATGAAGATAACTGGACATCGAACCGAGAAAAGTTTTTACAAGTATATAAAGCTTGATAATAAAGAACATGCAGATATTTTGTTCAAAGCATGGGAAAGCGAAAGTGTAAAAAAAGCTTAGTTTTTCAATTGTTTAATCTTCGGAAAATGCTTCTTTCCCGTAAAGCATCTCATGAAATGTAATTGTTGTTTCTGATATGTAGTTATGGGCTTTAATAGCATGGTCATTATAGAATCGTACGATGCCAGCAATTTCTTTTTCTTCCTTTTTCATAACATACAACTCTTTTAAAATATGTTGATGCAGATCATCTAGTTTAGAGAAAAGGTCTAAAGAGTTATCTAAGTTGTTTGTAAATGAGAGTTCTTTCATGAGTTCTGCTCCATTTCTATCATGTTCGTCTTTACTTCTCTGCAATAACTCAAAAATTGACTCCAGAGATTTAACAATGATTTTGTCTGCTGAATTTAGAGTAAAGGCTAACTTGAAATTTTCTTCTGTATTACCTGTAGTTTCTTCTCCAAATAGCAACCAATCAGAAGATACGGCAAATTTATCTTTCAGATTCTTAAGCATTTGTGTATTAATCTCTCTAACGCCTCTTTCCACACCTGCAATGTAAGAACGTGATACTTCAAGTTTTTTAGCAAACTCTTCTTGTGTTAAATTTTCCTGTTTTCTTATCTCTTTAAGTCTCTGTATTACAAGTTCATTCATTGTAGTTGCGATATTATTGTGAATTAAAATAATAGAAAGTGTTGTTTTGTGTTATTAAATGAATACATTTGTATTTAAATAAAAACACAAGGGTGTCAAAATCATTGACTGTTATAAATTAAATCAAATATAAACACATGAAAACACAAAAGCAAACACAATTAAAAACAGAGAATCAGATTCAGAGTCCATATTTTACTATGAAACAAGCTCAGGAATATCTATGTGTTGAAAGAGGAACGATATATAAATGGGCTAGGTTAGGTATTATTACCATTTATAAAATTGGAGGTGCAACCCGTTTAAAGCGTTCTGAATTAGACAAAGCTCTAAAGCCAGTTAAAACAATAATTTAAGTAGTTTTTTACATGAATATGATATCTTAAACTTCTAAAAATAGATATTGCAGAACAATCCACGCACAACAAAACTGTTACAAACACACCATATCTTAAGAGCCTGTTTTTATTCAAAAAATTGCTCAATCGGAGTAAGGCACACGCACGGTTTTTTGTTACGCATACACCACTTTTTTCAGACAATTAACTCATTACTTTTTCCTACCACCATTACCATTGATAGACGGGATAATCATAGAACTTACTGAATTTGATTCGAGCCTTTGGATACAGCATCCAAAGCTTGACTTTTCAGTACTTAAAAATCTAAGCTCAGGAAAGGAGATAGGCAGTAGGAAAGCCGTTTGCAACGGTCTGGAATTCATCATTGAACCTAAAGGAAAAGTGAAAATAAAAGGGTCAATACATAAGTTTTACAATAAAGGCGAACACAACGGCAACCGCTTTACTTACGAGGATTTTCAAAAAGCTGTTAGCCAGTTATCCGAGTTTGGAGTAAATCCCGATAAGGCAGTTTTACGGGGCTTTGAACTAGGTTTAAACCTCGATACAAGCCTTTGCAAAATAGATACCAAGACTTTCTTGGATAGTATTTTGTATTGCCGTGGTGCTGAGCGTTCCGACATGGAAATAAACGGAAAAACGGGATACGGGTATAGCTATAAAACAACCAATACCACTTACAAGTTCTACGATAAGGCGGAACAATCCTGTTTACAGTCTGAAATGCTTAGGATTGAAACCAAGTTTATCAAGATGCGATCGGTTGAAAGCTACCAAATACATACACTTTTGGACCTGTTGAATAAGGATAAACTTGTAAGACTGATAAGAGATAAGTATCTCAAATTCATCGATGAAACCATATTTTTCGAGTGGGAGCAAATTAAAACAACCCGTAAAATTCCTATCAAATACAAGAGCAAATTTAAGGATTTGCGGAACCCTGACTGGTGGTTAAAAGATGAAAGAAGTCGCATAGATCGCCAACGAAACAAGGAATTACTTGAAAAACTGGTAAAAACTTACGCCAAACGGGATATTAAAAACATCCTGAAAGACCTGATTTCATTGGAGATTTCGGCTGTTGCACGCACAAAAAACTGTTACGAACACACCGAATTTCAGGCTTTGAACGGTTGGAATAATCTAAAAAATCACGCACAAAAAAATGTTACGAATACACCACGTATTGTATGGTGCGAATCCACCGACCAAAGGGAGGTGAAAAAAGAGAAAAAATACTGTTTGGTATGTGGTAAGGAGATAAAAGGGAATAAAAAATCAAAATACTGCACTGATCAGCGAAAATGCAGAGATAAAGCCTATAACCTGAAAGTATCTGAGCAAAGAAAAGCCAAAAGAACCCAAAAGCAAGAACAAATAGTAAAGCTGATTAATGAAGTAGGCGAAAACTTAAAACTGGTAAAGACTAATAATCCAGACCGAAAAAAGATACTTGGGATACCCAATAGAAAAACTTCAATAATTGTAATGGCAAATGGCATAGAAAGGCTTTACAACGGGGATGATGCCCGTTTCTTCCTTAAAGAGTTTGAAAAGAAAATAAAGCATAAACCCTAAATGATTTGACAATGAAAACAAGAGTTAAAAAGGTGGTTCTAATAAGGTACACCTTTGAAATACCACAAATATAATGGTGCAATATGTATGAAAAAACAATGTAAAACACACCATAATTAAAGAACCACATAAAACGCACTTAGCAATGAGAGTATACGGATATTTAAGAGCATCGACCAAAGATCAGGATGCAAACAGGGCAAAAAACACTTTAATTGATTTTGCAGGAAATTTGAAAATAAAAGTTTCAGCTTGGTTTATCGAAAATGAATCAGGTGCAAAATTGAACCGTCCTGAATTATTTCGCCTGTTGGAAATGGCAGAGCCGAATGATGCTATTTTGATTGAGCAAATAGACAGAATAACAAGGCTGTCGGAAAACGACTGGCAAAAGTTAAAAAGTCTCATCATAGACAATAAACTAAAGATCATATCAATGGATTTGCCAACCAGTTACAATTTTGCCAGTTCTACAGATGAATTCCAGAAACGAATTCTTGATGCAATTAATGCTATGATGCTGGATATACTGGCTGCCACTGCCCGAAAGGATTATATAGACAGGAGACGTAGGCAGGCAGAGGGTGTACAAAAAGCAAAATCACAGGGTAAATACAAAGGTCGTCCCGAAAATGTTGAGCTACAAAGTAAGATAGAAAGTTTGCTCACGGACGGCAAAAGTTGGAACTACATTCAGGATATGCTGGGATGCTCCCGAAATACCATTTCAAAGGTGAATAAGAAAATAAAGAAATAACACCTGAAATAAATAAAACAGATCAAAAAACTTAAATTATACACAATGAATAACGAAAAAATTACAATTAAAACGAAAAGCAATATTCTTGAAATTATTGAAACAATTGTTACAGCAAACCGTGTCTTTGAAAATATAGAACATGTAACTGGCTGCTGCGATTTAATAGGTTCTGTCAATACTTGGTTTTCGATTATCTTTTTAATGGGACTTGATCTTGATTCAGAAAGCATCAAAGATGATGAATTACATGACAAATACACTGAAATATTCTCAAATGCCTGTGATGCAAAAATATCAAGTTCTGATGCAGCATGTTTAATTTACACTAAGGCAGAAACAGAGGTACATAGAGATTTAGAAAAGTTTCCCCATTTAAACTCTAATGTTTGTTAAAATAGATCGAGTATAGAATTTTAAATCTATACTTCAGTAATTTTTTTTAAATGCGCCCGTCAGTCATTTGTACTAATGGGGGCATTTGTTTATGAGGGTTCCATGTTATATGGATAAAACAGGCGGTTTATTGGGTGTTAACCCGTTTATACTGTATATCCTGCTCAATTCCCAAAAATACAGGGAAAACAAACAAAATAAGCCGTATTATCCATGTAATTCTGTGATATACTCCTTATTGCCTGCCTACTGAACCCAAGAATAAATACAATACCGGGCATAAAAACATGATACGACTGATTATCAGTATTTCCGTATTTGGAATACATGGAAAAAACGGGTTATTGATATGCTTGGAACAAGTGGTTTTTAATGGTATTACCCCGTTTACACGGCTTATTCACTGGTCAATGCCCCGAAATAAGGGGAAAACGGTTAAAACAAGCCGTATTATCCATGTAATTCTGGGATATACCCCTTATTGCCTGCCTGCTGAACCCGAGAACAAATACAATATCAGGCATAAAAACATGATACGACTGATTATCAGCATTTCCATATTTGGAATACATGGAAAAACGGGTTATTGATATGCTTGGAACAAGTGGTTTTTAATGGTGTTACCCCGTTTACACGGCTTATTCACTGGTCAATGTTCCGAAATACGGGGAAAACGGTTAAAACAGGCCGTATTATCCATGTAATTCTGGGATACACCCCTTATTGCCTGCCTGCTGAACCCCAGAATAAAAACCACCAAATAACGAAATAATTTTTTACATTTGTTTTAAGCCAGTTGATATTTCAGACTTCGAGCAATTAAGACTAGAGTCCCTGTATATTGATTGGCTTCATTTGTCGGTGTAGCTAGATAATTTTGCTTTCCATGTAACGTAACCCCGTTACATGAAATTAAATATATCTCTAATAATTAGCAGGGTGCAAATTAGGGTATATTTCTAATGCTGAACACCTGTAAGTATTACAAAAACAGACTGTTATGATATGTCAATTGGGTTCTGGTGGGGCTACTCTGAAATTATTCAAAATATTTCTAAACAAAACACCAAAGCATTAATCCTGCCTAGACCATAAAGGCAAAAAATAGTTTTCAACTAGGTGTAAACATCCTGCTAATTTTATTGGTTTCATGTAAA
>JAOARS010000455.1 GCA_025210415.1 Marinifilum sp.
TTCCAAATCATCATAATAGTAAAAAAACGACAAATTTAACTGAGGCAATTCGTAAGTAAAGCGGCATAAGCCTCGGAGAAACGAGATTTTAGTAGAAAAGTATAGTAAATAAAGCCTGGTGCCTTAGGCACGGCATTAAATAATTGTTCTAAAAAAGAATTCAACGCTTGATTCGCATGGTATTATAAGTACTTGAAATGCTTAAAAGCTCTCAATTTTAACTTAAGGCACTTTAAACTTTAAGTACTTTTAACTCTTGATTCGCATTAAATGTAATTTAGTAGAAATCTAAATAGTTGCATATGTGTTTAAATCAGAGGATTTGAATAATTTAACTTGTTTAGATCAATTACAAATCCTAAAAAAGTGTTGTAGAGCATATTAATAATTCCTGTTTTGATATATGTTTACATGCACAGATGTAGTTTTCTAGATGTGTTGATGTGTTAAAATAAAAAGATATCACAAAATGAAGAGCAGAAGAGAGTTTTTAAAAATCAGCTCCCTAAGTGCAGCAGGTTTAATATTTGGAGGTGGAATATTAGATTCTATTGCAAATAACCTGGTTGATAACAACAAATCTTTTTTTAAAGGGCCTTATGATTTTACCCGAACACCAACCTATTGCGAGGTATGCTTTTGGAAGTGTGCCGGATGGGTGTATAAGGATGAGAGTGGCAAAATTAAAAAGATCATTGGAAATGATTTAGATCCCAATTGCAACGGCCGTTTTTGTCCAAGAGGTACGGGTGGAGTAGGTATGTTTTACGATGAAGATCGATTAAAAACACCTTTAATCCGCACAGAGGAAAGAGGAAAACAAACATTTAGAGAAGCAAGTTGGGATGAAGCTTTTGAATTTATTGCTTCTAAAATGAAGCAAATAAAAAAAGAGCATGGTCCTGAATCTACAGCTTTGTTTACACATGGTTCGGGAGGAAAATATTTCGGGAAACTTCTTAAAGCATTTGGGTCAAATAATATAGCAGCTCCTTCCTATGCTCAATGTCGCGGGCCTCGCGAAGTTGCTTTTATTGCTACTTTCGGACAAGGTATCAACTCTCCGGAAAATACAGATATTAGAGATACAAAATGCTTGGTTTTGATTGGTTCACACTTGGGTGAGAATATGCATAACGGGCAAGTACAGGAAATGTCTGATGCTATTGATAAAGGAGCGACAATTATAACGGTTGATCCAAGGTTTTCTACAGTTGCCGGAAAATCAAAGCATTGGTTGCCAATTAAACCTGCTACTGATAATGCGCTTCTTCTTGCATGGATGAATGTGATTATAAACGAAGGTTTATACGACAAAGAATATGTAGAAAAATATACTTTTGGCTTTGAACAATTGAAAGATCATGTCCAAAGATTTACTCCTGAGTGGGCTTATGGTGTAACTACTATCAAACCTCAGCAAATTAGAGAAACGGCCAAAGAAATGGCCAATGCGGCTCCTGCTGTAATTGTTCACCCAGGGCGTCATGTAACATGGTATGGAGACGATACTCAGAGATTACGTGCTGTTGCAATTTTGAATGCTTTGTTGGGAAGTTGGGGAAGACGTGGAGGATTTTATAATCCTGAAAAGGCAGAAGTACCACATTATAAATTACCAGCGTTTCCAAAACCAAAGAAAAATTGGCGCGATGCAATGGGGGGTAAATACAATTTAGCTGACCTTGCACTGGCTTCCGGAGTTTGTGATGCATCCATTCCAAGTCCTGAACTTGACTATGCAGTTAAAGGATGGATTGTAAATGGAACAAATTTGATTAACACGCTTCCAGATCAGCAAAAAACGATTAAAGCAATTCAGGAATTGGATTTAATTGCAGTTGTTGATACCATGCCAATGGAAATTACCGGATATGCAGATGTAGTTTTGCCTGAGTGTACTTACTTAGAAAGATATGATACATTGAGAATATCGCAGGGTAGAGAACCAAGTATTGCCCTGCGAATGCCAGCGGTTGATCCGTTATACAATACCAAGCCAGCTTATTGGATGGCAAGAGAGTTGGCTAAGAAATTAGACCTTCAAGATTATTTTCCGTTTGAAACGATAGAGGAAGAGATTGATTGGGAGTTAAAGCAAGTAGGAACATCGCTTGAAGAAATGCAACGAATTGGAGTGAAGCGTTTGGAACGTGAATACGATGATTTGTATTTTGCTGATGGAGAGGAAGTTGAATTTGATACAAATACAGGAAAAATAGAATTGTATTCAACAGCTCTTGAGGAAGAAGGTTTCGAGCCAATGCCGGTTTATACACCGCATCCTGAACCATCGGAAGGGTTTTACCGCTTGATATACGGAAGAGCACCCATGCATACTTTTAGCCGTACAGCAAACAACCCTAATTTAACCGACTTGATGGATGAAAATACCTGTTGGGTAAATCCTAAAGTGGCAAAAGAATGGGATTTAAGCAATGGGCAATATGTTTATTTGGAAAATCAAGATGGAATAATTTCCGAATTTCCTATTAAAGTGAGAGTTACAGAACGAATTCGATTTGATTCCATATATATGGTACATGGTTTTGGCCATGCCGATAAGCGAATGAAACGTTGCTTTGGTAAAGGAATTAGCGATACACAAATGATAAGCAATGTAATGACCGACCCGATAATGGGAGGTACAGGAATGAGAGGAAACTTTGTAACATTTAGAACAGATATAAAAAAATCGGAGGTGTAAGCTATGAGATATGCAATGGCTATTGATACTAAAAAGTGTGTAGGTTGCAGCGACTGTGTAGTAGCTTGCCAAACCGAAAATGATGTGCCAATTGGGTACTGTCGCGATTGGGTTGTAGAAGTAATGGACGGTACTTACCCTCAGTTGGAAATGGAGTTGCGCTCAGAGCGTTGTAATCATTGTGAGAACTCGCCTTGTGTTCGCTGTTGTCCAACAGGAGCAAGTCATTATTCTGAAGGTGGTATTGTAATGGTTACTGGTAAGGAATGCATAGGCTGTGGAGCTTGTATTGCATCCTGTCCTTACGATGCACGTTTTGTTCATCCTGAAGGATATGTAGATAAATGTACATTCTGTTTGCACAGAATAAAGAAAGGGATGCAACCAGCTTGCGTTGCCGTTTGCCCAACCAAATGTATGTATTTTGGCGATTTGGATGATCCGAGAAGTGAAGTTTCTAAAATACTGAAAAAGAGAAAATATAAAACTCTGATTCCCGAAGCCGGGACAAAACCTCAATTGTATTTCCTAATCTGAAAAAAAGAACAATATGAGAGAAGAAATAATAATAAGTGGTAGAAATAACCCAAATATCGATCCTCAGTTACACATTTGGCATTGGGAAATCCCAACTTATTTGTTTTTAGGTGGTTTGGCTGCAGGTGTAATGTTTTTTGCAGCATTGTATTACTTGCGCAACAAAGAAAATGAATACAGTACTGCTGTAAAAATTGCTCCTATGCTGGCACCTGTTGCCTTGGTATTAGGACTAATTGCTCTGTATTTAGATTTGAACAATAAATTTTACTTTTGGAGATTGTATACTACAATACGATTGGATTCTCCAATGTCGTGGGGAGCATGGACATTAATGGTTGTAACTCCGGTTTCAATAATTTGGAGTGCAATACATATCAAAGAATTGTTTCCAAATTGGAATTGGAAATTTGATGTTTTCAAAGATTTGCTAGCATTTTTTGAGAAGAACAAGAAAACTCTTGCGTGGATCATGTTAATTTCGTCTGCAATTCTTGGAATTTATACAGGAATATTGTTCTCAGCATTTAATGCTCGCCCGCTATGGAATACTTCAATACTGGGGCCATTGTTCCTTGCATCCGGACTTTCGGCAGGAGCAGCTGTTGTAATTTGGATGTCGAAAAATCATGCAGAACGTAAAAGATTTGCTCAATTAGATCTAATGATTATTGGAATCGAATTGTTCCTGATCATTCATATGTTTATGGGCTTTTTGGCAAGTACACAAGTACAAATAGATGCGGCAAACTTATTTTTAGGAGGAGCATATACTGCACCCTTCTGGATTTTCGTTGTATTCTTGGGAATGATTGTGCCGGCAATTCTTGAAGGAATGGAACTAAAAGGATTTAAAATTCCGGTTGCAATTCCGGTTGTATTGGTTTTGTTTGGTAGTGTAATGCTACGATTTATTATTGCTTATGCCGGACAAGAAAGCAGATGGTTGTATTAACCAAATATTAGAAAAACTTAAAATACTATAACTATGAGCGAAGTGAAAAAAACAAAATACTTTAATCCGTATATCGGAGGCGTGTTGTTAGGACTTGTGCTTTTGGCAGCGAATTTTATCTCTGGTCGTGGATTGGGAGCAAGTGGTGCAATTAAAAGTGCAGTTGTATCTACGGTAAATACAGTTGCTCCAACTCATGCCGAGAATGCAACATATTATAAGGAATACAATGAAACACATCCAAATCCAATGAAATCCTGGTTGGTATTTCAATTGATGGGTGTTTTGGTAGGTGGATTTTTATCAGGAGCATTAGCAGGACGATTGAAATTTAAGGTGGAACATTCACCAAAAATAAGCTCTAAAAGAAGAATCATTTTTGCCGTTTTAGGGGGGATGTTATTTGGATTTGGCTCGCAATTGGGACGAGGTTGTACCAGTGGTTCAGCATTAAGCGGAATGGCAGTTCTTTCGGTTGGAGGATTTTTAACTATGGCATGCATTTTTGGAACCGCTTTTGCTTTGGCATACTTTTTTAGAAAAAATTGGATTTAATTATAAATGTATAAACAGATAAATGATGGCACCATTAATTGTTAATGAAATAATTTCACCTGATACCAATTTGTTAATTGCATTTTTAATTGGAATCGGATTTGGATTTGTACTGGAAGGAAGCGGATTTTCGTCAAGTCGAAAATTGGCAGGAATGTTCTACGGTTATGATACAACTGTATTAAAAGTATTTTTTACCGCTGCAATAACAGCTATGGTAGGATTACTATTTTTTAGTCTTTTTGGGTGGATTGATCTGGACTTTGTTTATATCAACCCAACTTATATAACTTCAGCAATAGTTGGAGGAGTAGTTATGGGTGTTGGTTTCATTATGGGAGGATTTTGTCCGGGGACTGCATTTTGTGCAATTTCAATTGGTAAAATAGATGCCTTGGCATTTATTGGAGGATTAACTTTGGGTATTGTGTTCTTTACTGAAGGATACCCAATATTTGAAGAAATGTACAAGGCTAACTTTATTGGTACACCAACAATGAACGAATTATTGGATATTCCAAGAGGAGTATTCGCATTAGGATTAATTCTTATGGCTTTTGTAATGTTTTGGGTTGGCGAATGGGCCGAGAAGAAATTTCCACGTGAAGAGTATTAGAATGTAGCACTAAAAAATTGCAGAGATGAAAATGAGATTAATATTGGCTTCGGTATTTATTCCTTTAGGGATAATTATTGCTGCTATCCCCGAAAATACAACCAAGCAGTTCAAGTTGACAGCCGAAGAATTGCTTGATGAGGTAAGAGAAAATGCTCAATTTATCAGCACCGATGAAATAGCAGATATGTTGGTTCAGAAAGATCCCAGCCTTCAATTAATAGATGTTCGAAGTCAGGCTGAATTTGAAAAGTACAGTCTGCCTGGAGCAATCAATATTCCTTTAAGTCAAATTCTTTCAGAAGAATATGAAGAGTATATTGATCAGGGAGTAAAGATGAATGTTTTTTATTCTAATGGAAATTTAAAGGCTAACGAAGCTTGGATGCTAACCAGGCAGTTGGGGTTCGAAAATAATTTTGTAATGCAAGGTGGTTTAAACTATTGGACAGAAACAATTCTAAACCCTCAGGCACCAAAATCTGTTATGGCCGATGATGAAATCGCAAAATACGATTTTAGAAAAGGAGCAAGTGCAGCTCTTGGTGGTGGAAATGCAATTGTAACAAATAATACTGCTGTAAAGAAACCTAAGCCAGTAATACGAAAAAAGAAAAAGAAAAAACGAGTAGCAGGAGGTTGTTAATCACCTTATAGAAAAGAGGCCATTTAAAGTAATGGCCTTTATGATTTTGCAAACGTTCTTTGATACAAAGCTTTCATGATATCTTTAAAAGAGTCTGGTTTTACTCCCAATTTCCTGTTTTCCATACTGATTTCATACACCAATCTCATGTGTTGTATTATCACTTTATAGGCTTTAAACAAAGAATAATCCGGATCGTAAATATGGGCAGGTTCAGAGTTAGTACCATTTAATTCTATAATTTTGATATTTTTTCCTTCGTACAAATCTTCAATACTATTTACTTTCATATCAAATCTTCCGTAATAGTATCCATCTAATGGTTTTGAAATTTCTCTGAATACCTCAACCAGTTTGTCATTAATTAAATGATTGCCATCTAAAAATTTGGTTCCTCTGTTGTGATTTCCAATAGGTTCAAGTTTATAGCTAATGCCTGCAGGTATTAGCTGATCCCATTTTGTTTTGTACTTGTTCTTTAAGTAAGAAATTCTACTATTGGCTCTAATATTTGATGTAACAAGCTCACTGAATTTTAGTTTCCCATTCCCTGTAATGCTTAGAAACTCTTTTCTGACAACAGAAGTTATTCCATCTTTTTGTGATATAGGATATCTATGATAAAAGATGCCTAATTCAATAGGAAAATCGATAAATTCCTGAAATAATATTTCCTCGTTTTTATTTTGAACAAATGAAATAAAGTCCGATTCTGAATCGATTTTTTCAACACCAACACCTCTTTCTCCTACATTGGGTTTACAAACAATCGGAAAATCAATTTGATGTTCGTTCATAAATTGATTTAAATCCGATAATTCAATACTCGAATGTGCTACAAAGCCTTTAGGAGTATATTCTTTTTCAAGCAAACTAAGAATTTTCATTTTATCCATACCAAATGCGCCACCAAATCGCATTGATGGATTAGCAGGAGTGAAGTAAGCAAAAGTTCTTGCCTTTATGGCAAGGTAAAATCCATAAAAAAACATTGGAATATAGAAAAACCAAAACGGCCAAAACTCAAAATGAAACCATTTTGATAAAGCAAAAGGGATTTTAAACTTTTTTTTCATTGAAGTATTTTACCTTATAAAATCATCAATTAAGGTAATAAAATATAAAGAACTATAAGCTTAATTAATGTATTTAGATTAAGCCTTTGTTAAAAAGACATATTGCTATGAAATATATTTACAATTTGATATCTTGTACTAGTAACAAACCATTTGAACCATACCTATGCAAAATCAAATTAAATTAACAACTGATGAGATTTTAAAACAACTAATTGAGTTGTGTAATAACCTTACACAAAATCAATATGTTGCACCTTTAGAATTACTGTCGAAAAATACAATAGGAAAGCATTTTAGACATATAATTGAATTTTACGATATATTAATTGAAGCTTGTAATGAGAATAAACCTGTAAGCTACGACAATAGAGTACATTGCTTAGAAACTGAAACAAATTTAAAATTGGCAAGCCAAAGATTAAAGAAAGCTTCGGATTGGGTTAAAAACGTTAAAAATACTAAGAACTTGGAGTTGTTGGTAAGTTACGATAACGAAGGAAAAGAAAGCATTGCAATACCTTCTAGTTTGGAGAGAGAATTAGTTTACAATATTGAGCATGCAATTCATCATATGGCTATTATTAGAATTGCAATTGAAAATGAGTTTCAGGAAATAAAATTGGACAAGCATTTTGGAATTGCATATTCAACAATTCGATTTAGAGACGATTTATGTGCACATTAACTTACATACCATTGCAAGAAGGTAACTTTGTATTTACTACAAACAGAGATGAAGATCCGAACAGAAAGGCTTTGCCTCCAGGCCATCATCAATTAAACGAAAGCTGTAATCTGTATCCATTGGATCAAACGAGTAACGGAACATGGATGCTTTGTAATAAAAACTATAGTGTATGTTTATTGAATGGTGCTTTTGTAAAGCACAAACATAAACCACCATATAAAAAAAGCAGGGGACTGGTTGTTTTGGAATATAACAATTATAAAGATACAAAAGATTTTGTTTTGAATTTTAAATTCTTTGGAATAGAGCCATTTACAATGATTGTGCTTAGATATCAGAAGGAGATTCAGTTGGAAGAAATCAGATGGGATGGAAATTCAATCCATTATAAAAATCTGGATACAATGTTCCCTAAAATATGGTCTTCTTCAACTTTGTATGATATTGAAGCAAAGGCTAAGCGTGTAAATTGGTTTAAAGAGTGGCAGGAAAATGCTGAATTTTCATCGGTTAATGTTATCGAATTTCATAAAAATACAGGAAAAGGCGATTCTTTTAATGGTTTAATCATGAACAGAAAAGAAATGGTTAAAACAACCAGTATAACTCAAATTGTGAGAGAGAATAAAGAATTGCGAATGCGCTACGAAGATCTGAAAGAGAATGTGGTAACAGAAAAATATCTTATAAAAGAAAAGAGTCTCATTTGAGACTCTTTTTTTGTTGAATTAGAATTAAAATAACAAGTAGTGTGAATTATTTTCCAGGGCATTGAGATACAATTTCCGTTGGAATATTTTGCTTTCCATATGATTTATCAAAATCAACAGAGAATTTTTGAGCTAGTTTATCTGCCGTTTTCTTATATTCTTCCTTATTCTTCCAGGTATTAATTGGATTTAGAATTTCAGTTGGAACATTTTCACAGCTAGATGGAATGTTCACGTGAAATAAATTGTCTTCAGTATACTCTACATCATTTAACTTACCTGTTAAAGCTGCATCAACCATTGCTCTGGTATATTTTAGCTTAATTCTAGAACCAGTTCCATATGAGCCACCACTCCAGCCAGTATTAATCAAGAAAACATTCGTGTTGTGTTGCTCCATTTTTTCACCTAACATTTTTGCATAAATATTAGGGTTGCATGGCATGAAAGGCTGTCCAAAGAAACGAGAAAATGTTGCTTGTGGTTCAGTTACTCCGGTTTCGGTACCTGCTAATTTCGAAGTATATCCCATAAGAAACCAAAGCATAGCTTGTTCCTTGGTTAATTTCGATATTGGAGGTAATACACCATAAGCATCAGCAGTAAGGAATAAAATAGTATTTGGATTACCCGATATTGAACTCTCTTTAATATTTTTTAAGAAACGTAGCGGATAACTTGCCCTTGAGTTTGGGGTAAATCTATCATCGAAGAAATCTAACTCGCCATTAGGGTAAATCATAGCATTTTCGATAATTGCACCATGCTTGGTATAATCATCGTGGTGCATAACAGCATCGTAAATTTCTGGCTCGTTTTCAGGTTTGATATCAATCATTTTAGCGTAACAACCATTTTCAAAGTTGAAAATGCCATCATCACTCCATCCATGTTCATCATCGCCTAAAAGAGCTCTGTTCGGATCTGCAGACAATGTTGTTTTACCAGTTCCTGAAAGGCCTAAAAGAAGGGCTGAGTCTCCATTTTTACCTTCGTTGGCTGAACAGTGTAATGGAAGAACACCTTTAAACGGAAGGTAATAATTCATCACTGTAAACATCAGCTTTTTCATTGCACCCATGTACGAAGATCCAATAACAATACCAATTTTCTTGTCGAAATCAATTACTACACAAATGTCCGAAGTTTCTCCGTTAGGAAGTTCTCTTACCAGACCTTTGTAGCGATCTTTATTCAATTTGTTACTTGGTAAAGCAATTAAATGAAATTCATCATTTGCAAATACAGATTTGTGCAGATCATTAGGTACTGGCCTAAACATGTTGTCAATAAAAACCTGGCTTAAACTCTTATCAGTAATTGTTTTTACAGGCAATGCATATTTCGAATCTGCACCAATAACTCTGTCTGTAATATAGATGGTTTCTTTACTGTCAATCATCTTCAAAGCATCTTCATAAATCATCGAAAACGTTTGCGGATTCATGCCAATATTATTAGCCGATGACCAGTCTATATTTAATTCACTTTCAGGATTTCTTACAATGTAAGTATCCTTAGGACTTCTACCTGTTGAGTGGGAAGGTGTCCATGTAGCAAGTGAGCCGTTTTTAGTTAAAACAGCTTCTTTGTTTTCTACTGCTTGAGCAATTAGAGATTCTCTTGAAAGATTCTCTTGAATGTTAGAATGCTTTTTTAATGATTCTTTTAAATCGTCAATCATATTAACTTCAATAGCGTTCATTGTGACATTTATATATTTGGTTTGGAGCTTCAAAAGTATGACTATATATGAATAAATCCTACTATGTATATATTTTTTTGTAATTTTTAATATATTATTTCTCAGTAAGTTTTACTACTTTTATTGTGGGGAAAATTGATCTGAGAACGTTGAAAACGCTTCTTATTTTCAGTTTTCCCTTCTTTTTTTGTTTAAAATAATTACATTTTTCCTTTGAAATACAAACGTTTGCGTAGAAATCACCAGTTCTAAATAATTTAAAGTTATGATTATATAGAGCTTAATTGAGAGAGTATATGTGTTGCGAAGAATTCTAACTAAAAGTTATAAAAAAACCTCCAAAGCAATTGCCTTGGAGGCTTTAAAAATGACATTTATTTCAATTTTCCATCAAAAAATGGAAAGAAATTAATCTTTTGACCTTGGATGGAAATTTTTGATTGTTTCTTTCAAATATTCTCTATCAAGATGTGTATAAATTTCTGTAGTTAAAATTGATTCATGGCCTAACATTTCCTGAACAGCTCTTAAATCAGCACCACCTTCTACCAAATGAGATGCAAATGAGTGACGGAAAGTGTGAGGAGAAACATTCTTCTTTAAACCAACTTTCTTCGATAAATTCTTGATAATTGTGAAAATCATTACACGAGATAATTTACGACCTCTTCTATTCAAGAACAAAATATCTTCACTATCCTTATCGATATTTAATTTACCACGATAGTTTTTAAGATACAATTTGATTTCTTTTTTAGCTTTCTTTCCAATCGGAATTAAACGCTCTTTATTTCCTTTTCCATGAATTTTAATGAAGCCCATGCGGAAATGAAGGTTAGAAACTCTTAAATCAATCAATTCAGAAACTCTTAATCCACAAGAATACAAAGTTTCAAGAATTGCACGGTTTCTTTGCCCTTCTGATTTGTTCATATCAACCGCTTTAACCAATACGTCAATTTCGTCTGTAGTTAAAGTATCAGGAAGTTTGCGTCCAATTTTTGGAGCTTCCAACAAAGCTGTTGGGTTCTTTTCAATGATTTCTTCTAATAATAAATACTTGAAGAAAGCTTTGATTCCCGAAATAACACGAGCTTGAGTGCGAGGACTGGTTCCCGCATCGTTAATCCAAGCAACAAAATCTTTAAGGTGTTGAAGTACTACTTCCTCAGGAGTAACTTCAATATTCTTTTCTCTAAAGAATGTAGTTAGCTTGGTAATGTCATTAATGTAAGCGTCTACCGAGTTCTTAGAGAGAGACTTCTCTAAGGTGAGGTAGGTCTTAAAATTTTCAATTGTTGTTGTCCATTTCATTTTATCCAGTTTTTAGTATGTAGTTATAGTTGTAAAATAATTTGCTTTATAATTTGTAGCTTTACTCAGGCGTTTCAAGATACGAATTCTTTATGATAATTCTTGTGTGCAATTTAAAAAAATATTACGTAAGCTTGCAAATTTTGCATGTGCTATTTATGTTTAACCCTTATTTTTTTTGATAAGATGAATTTTTTGATAATAAATGGTCCGAACCTAAATTTACTTGGAGTGCGCGAAAAATCTATATATGGAGAGGTTTCGTTTGAGAAATATTTTGAGGAACTAAAGATGATGTATGGAAAAATTAAACTAGAATATTATCAATCTAACATTGAAGGCGAATTAATTAATGAAATACATCGCGTAGGTTTTGATTATGATGGAATTATACTGAATGCGGGTGCTTACACACATACTTCTGTAGCGCTTGGAGATGCCATTGCAGCAGTAAATATACCTGTAATTGAAGTGCATATATCTAATGTTCACAGGCGTGAAGGTTTCCGTTGGACAACAATGATTGGTAAAGATTGTTTGGGAACAATTGCCGGATTTGGATTAAATTCTTACAAATTGGCTATTGAAGCTCTGTTATCTCATTTGGATTAAAGGTGGTTTTTTTGTGATAAAAGATTTTTTTCTATCGATTGCAATTTATGCTGTAGAATATAAGCCACAGGCCTTGTTTCAATATTAATTATCTTTGCGATGCCAAAACTAATAACGAAAGAGTTTTTCTATGAAAAAGCATACGAAAATTATTGCAACGATTTCTGACAAAAAGTGTGATACTGAATTTCTTACGAAACTTTTTGAGGAAGGGATGAACGTTGTAAGACTTAATACAGCACATCAAACACATGCCGATGCTCAAAAGGTAATTGATAATGTAAGAGCAGTTTCTGACAGAATTGCATTGCTTGTGGACACAAAAGGTCCGGAGATCAGAACGGTAGATGTTGAAGAAGATTTATTCCTTAAACGAGGAGATTTGTTAAAGATTAAGGGAAAAAGAGAAAATGAAGAAGCCGATGATTGTTTACTGGTTAGCTACGAGAATTTTGTACATGATGTAGAAATTGGCAAAAAAATTTTAATTGATGATGGAGAACTGGAATTATTGGTTGTTGAAAAGAACGATGATTTTTTAACAGTTAAAGCACAAAATGAAGGTTCTGTAAAAAACAGAAAGAGTGTAAATGTTCCTGGTGTTTCCATCAAATTGCCATCGTTAACAAAAAAGGACAGAACTTTTATAGATTTTGCAATTGAGCAAGACATTGATTTTATTGCACACTCGTTTGTGAGAAATAAGGAGGATGTAATTGAAATTCAAAAGATTCTTGACAAATACGATTCTAAGGTAAAGATTATTGCAAAAATTGAGAATCAGGAAGGTGTTGATAATATTGATGAGATTCTTGATCATGCTTACGGTATAATGGTTGCCAGGGGTGATTTGGCAATTGAAATTCCGGCTCAGAAATTACCTGTTATTCAAAGAAAAATAATAAGAAAATGCATGGAGCGTAAGAAACCTGTGATTATCGCAACTCAGATGCTCCATTCTATGATTAAAAACCCAAGACCTACGCGTGCTGAGGTTAGTGATATTGCAAATGCAATATACAATCGAACTGATGCAATCATGCTAAGTGGTGAAACTGCATATGGTGATTATCCGGTTGAGTCGGTTCGTACAATGACTGAGGTGGCTATAGAAGTTGAGAAAGAATTGTATCCTGATACAAGAAAGAATTTTGTTCCAAGTAATCAGGAACTTACTGCCATATTAGCCCGATCGGCAGTTAAGTCGTCTCAATTGCTACCTGTTAAAGCAATTGTAACGGATACTTTAACGGGAAGAACAGGTCGTTACTTATCAGCTTACAGAGGTACCTCTCCGGTGTATGCTTTGTGTTATTCTAAAAGAGTTATGAGAGAATTGGCTCTTTCATATGGAGTTGAAGCTGGTTACAGAAAATTATTGGCCAGTAGAGATGAGTATGTGAAGCAATCGATGTATACTTTGATGGAAAAGAAATATTTTACCGGTGATGATATGGTGATCATCATTGGAGGTAGTTTTGGTCCGTCTAAAGGAGTTTCTTTTATGGAAATCAGTAAGGTTGATCAATTAACAGATAAAGTGTAAATAAACACATAATGCGAATCAAGACTTGAACTAAAGCTGCCTCAGATTTACAACCTGAGGTAAAGTGAGCAAGAAATTTATGATTTCGCATGTCGGAGACGAGATAGATACCTCAAACTCCATACGCGGGAATTTGAAATTCTCAGGAATGATGGCTTACACTAGAAAAAAGATGCGAATCGGAATGATTCGCATTTTTTTAATATCTCAAATATATCAGAACCAAAGCTATTCCAATGCCAATTCCTGATATGGAAAGATTAAAACTTTTCCTATCGGTTTTGAACACTGCAATAATTAAGGCAGAAATCAACAATCCTGCCAATATAATTATTAGGAATGCTGCCAATATCCCCAAACTGTATCCTGATAAGTGAAAGAATTTTAGGTTACTGCCAAATACTCTCAAATAGTGTAAGCTAATGCTTGTACCTACTACAAGTCCAACCAAAGCAAAGAAATTGTATCGAATTGCATTGGCCGATAAATTATTCGAAATCATGTGATGAAATCCAACAGCCAATAATGAAATTGCAGTTGCCAATCTGATTGTTGAGTAGGAGAAATGAGTGATTTTAAAGCATGCTAACAGCAATCCAGCAAGAGATCCGATTCCAACAGCCAGAAAAAGTGTGAATAAATTTTTCCAGTCCTTTAGTTGAAAAACAATACCGAAAAGTAAAAGAATTAAAAAATGATCAAAAAGAGATAGTGAGATCAGATAAGAGAAAGCGGTTTCAAACCCGGATAAAAATTGTTGCATATTGTTGTTTAATTATTTCCATTTAATAATCGACTTGCAATTTTCTACATTGCTTTTGTTGTTTCGAATTACAAAATGCGATTCAAGTTCATCATTGTTATTACAAGAATTGTAGATACTTAATTGATCGTTGTACTTGGCTTCGTGCAGAAAATTCATTTCCAATTCATCAATCAAACCAGAACTTAATTTTTCAATCGGACAAGAATCTATGATCCATTTGATATACTTTACATTGTTAACGTGCTGATTAATGTCAATATCGCTGTAATGTACATTAATATTAAGTTTTGGCTTATCATCTACTTTGCTGATCAATTTTTGTAGAGAGTTTTCAAAAACTTTTTCAGAATTATCATATTTGCTACCATCGATAATGGAGTGGGGACGAGTTGGCCTTTTATTTTTGATATTAATAATTAACCATGAGGAACTTGCCAGAATGATTGCATTGCCTTCCTTATCGAGAATTCGAAAATCTCTGTTCCCAAACAACCCTTCAATTCCGGTTGGCCAGGTTTCAACGCTTATCTCATCTGTCCATTTAGGATAACTTAATACCTTTATTTTTAGTCGTGTTAAAACCCAGGATAATCCTTGTTGCATTAATTTATCGATTCCCCAGTCTAAAGCATCGGCATGCATGCTTGCAATTTCTTGCAAGTAATTGCATATGGATGTAAGTTTCACTCTTCCATTGAAATCAGTATCGAAAGAGCCAATTCGGAATGTTTTTGTAAATTTTGTTTGATTAATTTCTAGAGTATCCATTAAACCAAATTGATTTTTAATTTTTTAACGATATAGATTGATCGTATGAATAATAAGGCCACAATTGGTAAAATCTCATTTGGCAATGATTGTGGAATGATAGACCATGCGGCCAAAATAATTAATAATAGTACCGAACTTGCAAAGAAGAAAGAGTATGATGCTTTATTTTTCATGCTCAGTAAGATATTTGCTACAGGAAAATAAAATGGCAAGGCCCAAATGATATTCCAATTTGGCCCTGTAGCCTGATGATCGGTAAAAAACCAAAGAAAAATAATTACCCAACCAACCAAACCTGCTGCTCCGAATAAAACATGATCGATAATAAAATAATTGCGCTTGCTTTTTAATGTGCAAATGCTTATTAGCAAAGTGATTAGTGAGAGTACTCCAAATATAAAACCAGGACGCTTGTACCATTCTGTCATTTTATAATCCAAAGCAGGTTTTAATACTTCTTTGGTATGCTTAACAAGCGGAATCCTTTCTCCATTATTTAATACGGTAGCATCGGCAAAAGCATACATCATGTTGTCAGGTAAAAACATATACTGGTATGGAGTTGCTTCAGCATCGCAAGGAGAACCAAGAGCTAAATGGATTCCCAGATAAATCCAACGGCTTCGTTCCATAAAATGATCCAGCAAATTCCAGAAATTTTTAGATTCAGCAGTATTTTCTTTATAGATGATTTTTCCATCTACATTGGCCTCAATAATATCTCGTATTCGAGTTGAACAATTGTCAAACAAGAAATCGTAATGATAATACCTGTTTTCAGGTTTGTAGTTTTCTATTACTGCCGCAAATAGCTTTCTTTTCGTTTCGAGATCTAAATTTAGTTTTTGCTCGATTACACCTTGCCCCGATCTTATATATTCAGGTAAAAAATCGCGGTAAGAGGCATATGCCAATCGATACTTTAATTTGCCTCTGGCAAACTTCATGTAAAAGTTTGGGGTATTAAAATTGAATGTTCCATAATTAAAAACAAGGTCAATTTTGTTTAGTGGATCATGAAATCGCAATGCAGAGTGGCCAAAATGAGAATACAACTCATCACCTGGCGAACAGGTTAGAAGACTTACTTCAGATTGTTCTGAAAGTTGCTTAGCATGTGTATGTGAAAATGATAGGATGCCAATTACGAATAGGCATATAAAGCATTTAAATCTTTTCATAAGGATGAATATTTATCTGATCGAAGATAAGTAAAATACCAGTATTTGATATGACTTTATTCTTATAAATATGCTGCAATTTCTGTCATTTAAAAGAACCTCCTAAATGGAAATAAAAGAAACTGATCCGAAAAACGGAAAAGTATGCCGTGTAAGCTTACATGGTATACTTTTCAAAATAAAAATACATCGTGCAAGCTTGCACAGCATGTTTTCCGAAATAAAAATAGTCTGTGAAAGCTTATACAGTGCATTTTAAAACGGTAGAGTATGCCATGTAAGCTTACACAGCATACTTTTCCAAATAAAAATGATCTTTGCAAGCTTGCACGGCATACTTTTCAAAATGAAAATAGGCTTTGTAAGCTTGCACAGCTAATTACACAAAAGTAAAATGGTCTTTGTAAACTTGCACGGCATACTTTTAGAGTTGAAAGCAATCAATGTAAGTTTTAAAAGGGTAATACCAAATGCGATAAAAATATCAGTCACAAAAAGTCTGATTTGTTATCACTAGATCTTGAAAATGCATTATGGTAGTTGCATAAAAAATCCCCTGTGAAAACAGAGGATTACAATATTATACCATTTTGAAAATGAAGTAAACTATGTTGATATTATGCCGATGTAATCGGTATTAACCTGAGTTCGATTAAAAATATTGTCACAGTTTGTACTGATTTTGAGTAGAAATTTTCTCAAATTTTCGAAGGAATATCGGGATATTTCGAGGGAATTTGAGGAAATTTATGCCAAAAGCAGGCAAGTTCTTTGAAAAA
>JAOARS010000039.1 GCA_025210415.1 Marinifilum sp.
GCAAACACGTTCGACAGTTTTTCGCTTACTTCAGGGTTGTTTGTGAAAAAGTTTGCAATTACAGAGAATTGAGTTGATAATGCAATTAACAGGAATATGAATAGCATAATGATATCCAACACACGTTCCAATACAACCGTTCCGACCAATTGCGAAAAAGAGATTTTTTCATATCTGCTAATGATACCACATCTTGATATTTCGCCCATTCTTGGTAATGCCAGATTTGCAAAATAGCCAACCATAACAGCAAGAAAAGTATTTACAGTTCTGGGTTTTTTTCCGAGCGATTCTATAAGTAAATTCCATCTGATGGTTCGGCTAATATGACTTAGCAAACCAAAAAAAAGAGAAAGTAATATCCAGTAGTAATTAACGTCGTTTTTGATAGTATGAAGCAGTTCCGATGCATTTTGATCACGATAAGTAATCCAAAACAAAAATGCTCCTATCGAAAAGAAGATTAAAAATTTAAAGGTATTTGCGAGCTTTTTCTTCAATTTTGATATTTTTAATGTTAGAATTTTTACAGAAAAAACTAACAATGATTAATTTTTCGGCACGAATACCGACTTATTCGGTATTAAGTCCTAATTTTGCCGAGCATTAAAATAAGCTACAAAAATAAGTAAATGTTTGTAATCTCCTTTGAAAAGCTGTCGTTTTTAACCCTGGTTAACTAAAGATGCTTCTTTAAAAGAGAGTAATACCGATTGGTTAATGAACTTGGGATTTAATCTATCGGCATTATATTCCCGATAGCTATCGGGACTAACGTTATAGTTAAAATGGTATAAAAAGGATAGGTATGGGATACGTTAGGGCGAAGAAAAATCTGGGACAACACTTTTTAAAAGATCTCAATATTGCAAAGAAAATTGTGGCAGGTTTAAAAGCTGATAAAGTTTCCAAAGTATTGGAAATTGGTCCAGGTATGGGCGTTTTAACACGATACCTTTTGCAGGATGAAAAATTTGAAACACATGTTGTAGAGATTGATACCGAATCAGTAGCTTACTTAAAAGAAAATTATCCGAATTTGTCCGATCGTATCATAGGTGAAGATTTTTTAAAGTATGATTTATCATTGTTATTTGCTGAACCTTTTGCTGTAATCGGAAACTTTCCATACAATATCTCATCGCAAATATTTTTTAAAATTCTTGAGTATCGCGATCAAATTCCGGAAGTTGTTGGAATGATACAGAAAGAAGTTGCTGAACGAATGAGTGCTGTGCCGGGTAATAAAACTTACGGAATACTAAGTGTTTTAATGCAGGCATTCTACGATATAGAATATTTGTTTACTGTTAGCGAGAAAGTATTTGATCCACCTCCAAAAGTAAAATCAGCTGTTATTAGAATGGCCAGAAATACGACTTCTAATTTGGAGTGCGATGAAAAATTATTCTTTCGAGTCGTAAAGACGGGGTTTAATCAACGCCGTAAAACATTACGAAATTCCTTGAAATCCATATTGGGGGAGAACAAACTGGAAGATGAGCTGATGGCCAAAAGGCCGGAACAATTAAGTGTCGATCAATTTGTTTATTTAACCAATAAAATTCAGGAATTATTGAATATGCAGTTAAGAGAATAAAATTCACACCTAAAAATTTATTGTTATGCAATTTGAATTGACTCGCGAATATATCGATGAAATTAAAAGAGTAATCGAAGAAAAGAATGAAGCTGAGGCAATTGGTTTAATGGAAGAATTGCATCCGGCAGATATTGCCGAAATCTATGATGAATTAAGCATTGATGAGGCAAAATTCCTATATCTTTTACTTGATGGAGATACAGCTGCCGATGTTTTGGCAGAGTTGGAAGATGATGATAGGGATCGTTTTGTAAAAGCCTTGCCTGCCGAGGTAGTTGCAAAAAAGTTTATCGACAATATGGATTCCGATGATGCTGCCGATGTTATTGGAGGATTATCGGATGAAAAGCAGGAAGAGATTCTATCTCATATCGAGGATATTGAACAAGCTGGTGATATTGTAGATCTTCTTCATTACGATGAAGATACTGCCGGTGGTTTGATGGCAAAGGAGTTGGTGATTGTAAATGAAAACTGGACCGTTCTTACTTGCTTGCGAGAGTTAAGTCGTCAGGCCGAAGATATTGACGAAATCTATTATGTATATGTAGTAGATGATGATGGTATTTTGAAGGGAACACTTTCTTTAAAGAAAATGATTCTGAGTCCAACTTCAGCCAAAATTATAAACATTTACCAACCTGATGCCATGTCGGTACATACCGACGAGGAAGACGAGGAAGTGGCACATATCATGGAAAAGTATGATTTGGTTGCCATTCCGGTAGTAGATAGTATTGGCCGATTAATGGGACGAATTACCATTGATGATGTTGTAGATGTAATTCGTGACGAGGCAGAAAAGGATTATCAAATGGCTTCCGGTCTTGCCGAAGATGTTGAAGCAGGTGATTCCATATGGCTGCAAACAAGAGCGCGTTTGCCTTGGCTGTTGATAGGTTTGGTTGGAGGAATTTTAGCAGCTCTTGTTATTTCGAAACACGAAGAAGGCTTGAAATTAACTCCCGCATTGGCATTTTTTATTCCTTTAATTACGGCAATGGCAGGAAATGTTGGGGTGCAATCATCAGCAATTATTGTACAGGCAATTGCAAACAATTCGTTGGGTTTCGAAAGTACTTTTAGCCGATTAATGAGAGAACTTGGCGGCGCATTGATAAATGGGTTAACATGCTCGACACTACTGTTTTTATCTACATATTTTTTAACCGATAATTCGGTGGAACTAACCATATCAATTTCTGTAGCTTTGTTTGCTGTAATTATTTTTGCAGCAATTGCCGGTACTGTAATTCCGTTAATGTTGAATAAGGCAAAAATAGATCCTGCGGTTGCAACAGGGCCATTTATCACAACCTTAAATGATATTGTTGGTTTGTTCATTTATTTGTCGATTGGGGCTTATTTTTTCATGTCAATGTAGTGAATAAACGAGCTTGTGATTTTTTAGGCAGAAAGTGATTCATATTGTATTATAAAAAGTTGAACAAAAAAGAATCTCTTTGGTCGGATTTTTTTAGGTTTTTCTTAACTTTGCATGAGGTTTTTAGAAGTCTTGTAAATTATTGTAGATGAATGATTTGTAAAACGAACAGGCCGAGATTGTTTTTTCGCAAGAAAAATTTTTATACCATTTTATAAAATACCTCCAAAAAAAAGAATTATGAAGAGAGCTCTTATCAGTGTTTTTGATAAAACAAATGTTGTTGAGTTTGCAAAGAATTTGACCGAAATGGGTTGGGAAATTATTTCCACAGGTGGAACATCTGCTAAATTTAAAGCAGAAGGAATTCCTGTAATGGATATTTCTGATTTGACCAAATTTCCGGAATGTTTCGATGGCCGTTTAAAAACCATACATCCGCATGTTGAAGGTGGAATTCTTGCCATTCGCGATAACGAAGTTCACCAAAAACAAATGGTTGAGTTGGGGATCGATCCAATTGATATTGTAGTTTGTAACTTGTATCCGTTCAAGCAAACAGTTTTAAATCCTGATTCAACTCATGAAGACATTGTTGAAAATATCGATATAGGTGGGCCAACCATGTTAAGAGCTGCAGCTAAAAATTACAATTTCGTTTCAGTAATTACCGATCCGGAAGATTATTCAAAAGTTATTGCTGAACTAAAGGAATCAGGAGAGACAAGTAGCGAAACGAAAGAATACTTGGCGGCTAAGGTTTTTGAGCATACAGCACATTACGATGCTTTGATTTCAGGTTACTTCAATAAAAAATTGAATGTGAAATCACCAAAAACTTTAACGCTTACATACGAAAAGAAACAAGATCTCCGTTACGGAGAAAACCCGCACCAAAATGCAGCTTTCTATGCTCAGATTCAAGAGATAGAAGGAACATTGACTGCGGCAAATAAAATTCACGGTAAGGAATTATCGTATAACAACATTGGTGATACCGATGGAGCTTTGGAAACTTTGAAAGAATTCGATGAGCCAACAATTGTAGCTGCCAAGCATGCTAACCCATGTGGAATTGGTAGTGCCGAAACCATTGCCGAAGCGTTCCAGAAAGCTTACGATGCCGATCCGGTTTCTATTTTTGGTGGAATTGTAGCAGCAAACCGCGAAATTGACAAAACAACTGCCGAAATCATGAGCGGAATTTTCCTGGAAGTAATTGTAGCTCCTTCATTTAGTAAGGAAGCTCTTGAGGTATTAACGAAGAAGAAGAATTTAAGACTTTTGGAATTGCCAGAAATCCTGAAATCAGATTACACTGCTATGAAAGGCAGAACTGTATTGGGA
>JAOARS010000456.1 GCA_025210415.1 Marinifilum sp.
AATACTTTCGGTATTTCCACACAGGCTCCAAAGTTCTTCTGAAATATGAGGAGCAAAAGGAGCAAGTAGTTTCAACAAGTCTTCTAAAACAGCCTTGTTATTACACTTTAAGCTACTCAATTCGTTCACACAAATCATGAATGCTGAAATGGATGTGTTGAAAGAGAATCTCTCAATATCGTCCT
The DNA here is from genome assembly GCA_025210415.1 of Marinifilum sp. Classification (GTDB taxonomy): domain Bacteria; phylum Bacteroidota; class Bacteroidia; order Bacteroidales; family Marinifilaceae; genus Marinifilum. The sequence continues at coordinate 186 of JAOARS010000456.1, forward strand.
GAATTTTCTTGATGGTTTTGTGAAGAACTTTCAACTCTTCTTTGCTTGCATCAGCTTCTGAAACTTCAAATGTTTCTCCATTATGGAACAATCTCCAAAGTTTTTTCAAGAATTTGTGAACACCATCGATACCATTTGTATCCCAAGGTTTGTGAGCTTCCAATGGTCCTAGGAACATTTCGTACAATCGAAGTGTATCAGCACCATATTCTTCTACAATCACATCAGGATTCACAACGTTGAACATTGACTTCGACATTTTTTCAACGGCCCATCCGCAAATGTATTTGTCATCTTCAAGAATGAATTCTGCATTCTTAAATTCAGGTCTCCAGGCTTTGAAAGCTTCTGTATCCAATACATCGTTTTTCACGATGTTTACATCAACGTGAATTGCAGTTGTATCGTACTCTTTTCTTAAGCCGTAAGAAACAAATTTGTTGGTGTTCTTTACTCTGTACACAAAGTTCGAACGACCTTGAATCATTCCTTGATTGATCAACTTCTTGAATGGTTCGTCTTTACAAACTTCGTTGATATCGAACAAGAATTTGTTCCAGAAACGAGAATAGATCAAGTGACCTGTTGCATGTTCGGTACCACCAATGTATAAATCAACATCCTGCCAGTATTCATTTGCTTCCTTGGAAACCAATGCATCGTTGTTGCGTGGATCCATATAGCGCAAGTAATAAGCCGAAGATCCAGCAAAACCTGGCATGGTATTCAATTCAATTGGGTTTCCTTCTGCAGTGGTCCAGTCTTTGGCACGTCCCAATGGTGGCTCTCCACTTTCGGTTGGCAAATACTTATCAATTTCTGGTAATTCCAAAGGAAGCTGATCCATTTCCATCATGTATGGCATGTTCTCTTTGAAATACACTGGGAATGGTTCTCCCCAGTAACGCTGACGAGAGAAAATAGCATCTCTCAATCTATAATTGATTTTTTTCTTTCCTAATCCTCTGGCTTCAACTTCTTCGTTTGCTTTTGCAATTGCATCTTTCACCTCTAATCCGTTCAGGAAATCCGAGTTCATCGATTTACCTTCCTTGGCATCATAAGATTCCTCGGAAATATCGCCACCAGATACTACCTGGATAATTGGCAATTCGAAATGCTTTGCAAAGGCATAGTCGCGGCTATCGTGTGCCGGAACAGCCATAATTGCACCAGTTCCATATCCTGCCAATACGTAATCGCTTACCCAAATCGGAATTTCTTCTCCTGTGAAAGGATGAATTGCATAGGCCCCCGTAAACTCACCGCTAACTGTTTTTACATCAGCCAAACGCTCTCTTTCGGTTCGTTTCTTGGTAGCTTCGATATAAGCATCAATTTTCTCTCGGCATTCAGGTGTAGTTAATTCATCAACCAGTTCACTTTCCGGTGCCAATACCATGAAGGTAACACCGAAAATGGTATCAGGACGTGTGGTGAAGATTTCCATTTTGACATCAGAATCTTTCACACCAAAATTCACTTCAGCACCAACAGAACGGCCAATCCAGTTTTTCTGAATTTCTTTCAAAGAATCTGTCCATTCCAAATTGTCAAGACCATCCAATAATCTTTTTGCATAAGCTGATACACGAAGCGACCATTGGCGCATTTTCTTTTGTACAACTGGATGTCCTCCACGTTCTGAGAATCCATCTTTTACCTCGTCGTTTGCCAATACGGTTCCCAATTCAGGGCACCAGTTTACCATGGTATCAGCCAAATAAGCCAAACGATAGTTCAAAAGAATTTCCTGTTGTGCTGTATTCGATAATGCCTTCCATTCTTCAGCTGTGAAAATATCAGTTTCCGAACAGGCTGCATTTACATTGGCATTTCCTTCTGCTTCGAATTTTTCTACCAATGCAGAAATAGGTGCTGCTTTTTCTGTTTCGTTATCGAAATAGTGGTTGAACATTTGAATGAATGCCCACTGTGTCCACTTGTAATATTCAGGATCGCAAGTGCGAACTTCTCTGTCCCAGTCGAAAGAGAAACCAATTTTATCCAACTGTTCTCTGTAGCGTGCAATGTTTTGCTCAGTGGTAATGGCAGGGTGCTGTCCGGTTTGAATTGCATATTGCTCTGCTGGCAATCCGTATGCATCATATCCCATTGGGTGGAGTACATTAAAACCTTTGAGGGTTTTGTAACGAGAATAGATATCAGACGCAATGTATCCGAGTGGGTGACCAACATGTAATCCCGCTCCTGATGGGTATGGGAACATATCAAGCACATAAAATTTTGGCTTGTCTGCATCAACATCCACCTTATAGGTTTTATTATCGTTCCAGTACTTTTGCCATTTTTGTTCTATTTCTTTAAATGTGTACTCCATTGTAATATTTTGATAAAATATGGTTATTTCGATGTATTCAGTCCGCAAAATTAGTAAAAGTTTAGAAATAAAAGCTTGCTTTTTGATTGAACTGAAATTATTATTAAAAATTGGTTAGTAGTACATTAGAAGAGTTTAGAAAAATCAATTTTAGATTGATCATACGAGTAGGAGAGGAGAACAAAATATTTTTTTAAATTTGTGCTCATATTGGGCCCCATAGTTCAGCTGAATAGAACGTCAGATTCCGGTTCTGAAGGTCACAGGTTTGAATCCTGTTGGGGTCACATGAGGTCTGGAGGTTTTTCCAGGCCTTTTTTGTTTGGGCTTCTTGCTTATTCTTCCACCTATGAGCCATAAGCTGTGGCATGATATTTTATTCACCCTTTAATCTGTCGACAGTTTCCCTTCAAAGGGAAACAATCTATCATTCTTGGTAAGCACAGAATTTTGCAATTTGTTGATTTAAGAGTTCGTCTGCCTGTTAGGGGAAATCCCGAAAGGAGAGGGAGGATTGTTGTTTGCAGGTTCGCAAACATGCATAAAAAAAGGAGTCCTACAGGACTCCTTTTATATTTTAAGCTCGAAAATTTTAATTTTCTTCTGCACCTTGAAGAGCTGAATAGTTCAGCTTCAAAGAACTTGCTTTTCTTAACTCTTGCTTAATGTCGATGATAATACCCATTTTGGTATATCTGTCAACTTTTAGAGATGTTGTCAGCTTGTTACGTAACTCTTCTCTTCTTGCTTCTCTTTCCGAAGCAATAAATTGTTGAATATCGTCAACAGTTGCAAACTGATCGTTCAGCTGAATTCTTGGTTCAGTACCAAAAGTTTTTTGGAATTTTCTTAAAGGAACACCAACGTGGATGTTACTTACCAAATCCTTCTTCTCTAACTTTACAAGTTCCTTAGCCTGTGGTTGTACATAGCTTACATTCAATTCTACATCACGCATGGTTGTTGATACCATGAAAAAGAATAAAAGCATGAATACAATATCAGGAAGAGATGCCGTTGAAATTGCAGGAAGTTCTTTCCCACCTTCTTTTCTAAATTTTGACATTATCTTTTCCCTCCTACGTTTTTAGGTTCAGCTTCAGAAATCGCCATTGGAACATATTTTCTAACAGCTTTTTGTTGTTCTTCATCCAACTCACTGAATTTTTTGCTCCATTTTTGCATTGCTTTTTCGTCTTTTAATTCACGTGCAGCAATGGCCAGTTCATCCTGTACTCTAATATACATTTCGTAACTCGTACCACGGTCGTTTTGTAATGAAACCAATCCTTTCGAAACCATCACATCTCCAAAATATGGAACTGTTTTAACTTGTTTTTCAGGAAGATTTTCATCATTATTTGGATTCAAGATAAATTCCTTGGTTTTTTCACGCAATTGTGAAATATCAAGTAATTCACCATTCACCAACAACTCGTCGTTACGGTTTACCAATATCGCTAAAACATTACGTTTCTTAACCTTAACATCTTCGTCAACTTGATCATTTTCAGGGATAGGAGGTAACTTTTTATAGATACCTGTATCCACATCCATCGTAGTTGATACCAAGAAGAAAATCAGCAACAAGAATGCAATATCGGCCATCGAACTTGAGTTAATCTCTGGTGTTTTTCTTGCCATAATAAAGGTATTGCGATCCGAATCCTTAAATTCGGATCATATTCTTAACGTAATCTTCTAATAATTTCAGTAACTACAATTGCAACAATAGTACCTACACCTAAAATATACATAGTGTATAATACAGTATCTGCAAACTGTAGTGAAGCAGGGTTGTTATCTGTTCCGGTATAACCAGGAAGTTCTAACAAAGTAGCATCAGACATGCTGTAAGAAATAAGGACAACTAATCCTAATCCTACCAATCCCATTAATCCTTTAACAGCACCTTTAGGGTTTGTTACCAATTGAATAATTGGGAAAAGAATAGCCAATCCTGCAGTTGCAAAACAAAGAATCTTTGCCCAGTTGATCAAAAGATCACTGTATACAGGTGTTGGATATGCCTGATTTGGGATTTCTCCACCAAAGTAAAACATGGCCACAAATACGGCAGTAAGACCAAGCATTACAATGGTAAGAATATTTAAATATTTACTCAATGTATTTGACATAGTCTATAATTATTTTTTCATGTTGTATTTTACAAGGATATCAAGAAGAGAGATTGAAGCATCTTCCATGTTGTTTACAATGCTATCGATCTTAGCAGTACAGTAGTTATAGAATACCTGTAGAATCATTGCTACGATCAAACCAGATACAGTTGTAATCAAGGCTACTTTAATACCACCTGCTACAGCTGCTGGAGAAATAGTACCCATAGACTGAATCGAGTCAAATGCACCGATCATACCGATTACAGTACCCATAAATCCTAACATAGGAGCCAAACCAATCATCAAAGAAATCCAAGAAAGACCTTTTTCTAAAAGACCCATTTGTACAGATCCGTAAGAAACAACTGATTTTTCTACTACTTCGATACCTTCGTCGATACGGTCAAGACCTTGGTAGAAAATGCTAGCGATAGGACCGCGAGTATTTCTACAAACTTCTTTAGCTGCTTCAACACCACCGTTGTTTAATGCATCTTCAAGGTTAGCAATTAACTTCTTAGTGTTCGTAGTTGACATGTTTAAGTAGATGATTCTTTCAATAGAAAGAGCCAAACCTAAAATAAGAGCTAACAATACGAAGCTCATAAACATTGCACCACCTTGGATGAATTGCTTCTTAACAACTTTGTGGAAAGATGTACTTTCAATAGCTTCTTCTTCCATCACTGGAGCTGCAGGCTCTTCAACAACTTCTGTAGTTTCTTCTGCAACCTGAGTTGTTTCTTCGGTAGTTTCTGCTGTTTCATCCTGAGCAACTGCGTAAGATGATGCTCCTAAGCTTAGCATCCCGATAACTGCTATAAATGCAAATAACTTTTTCATAGTCTGTTTTTCAAATTTTAATTAACGAAATTATTTTTTACAAAATTAAACGATTGCGATCTTTAAAACAACTAATATCTTAGTTGTTTGTGTATTATTCTTTAAAACTATTCTGTTTGTAATGCTTTCAACTGCCTGCGATTAGGTATTTATGTAATATAGAAAGCTTTAAACAGTGCACCAAATTACAAAAAAAATGTGAAAAACAAATATTCTATTGGCTTAATTCACCCTTTAGGGATTTATTTAAAAGCAATTTGGTTTGTGCGTTGTTCAGTTTTTTTCCTAAGATGAACATTAGTTTACTAATTGCGGCCTCGGTAGTGATGTCATGTCCGCTCACAACACCTGCGTTAAGTAGCTCTAAACTTGTTTCATACAAGCCCATTTCTACACTGCCTGCAGCGCATTGGGTAATGTTGTATACAATGATTCCTTTATCGATAGCACTTTTAATAGAGTCGATAAACCATTTATCGGTTGGTGCATTGCCTGCACCATAGGTTTCCATTACAATTCCTTTTAATCCTTTAATATTTAATATGGAGTCTACCACCTGTTTTGTAATGCCAGGGAATATTTTCAGAATTGCAATATTCGTGTCAAACTCGGTACTAATTTCAAGTACCTTGGGTTGACTTGGATAATGTATTGCAGAATAATTGTAATTGATATTGATTCCGATTTTAGCTAAATCAGGATAATTGTACGAATAAAATGCATTAAAATGCTCTGCATTGTGTTTTGTAGTGCGATTGCCTCTGAACAATTGATTTTCGAATACAATGCAAACTTCCGGTACCATTGCTTGCCCGTTTTTATATGCAGCAGCAATCTCGATGGCTGTAATCAGATTTTCTTTTCCATCGGTTCGCAAGGTTCCTATTGGCAATTGCGAACCGGTTAAAATAACAGGCTTTTGCAAATTGTCGAGCATGAAACTCAAGGCAGATGCAGTGAATGACATGGTATCTGTTCCGTGAAGAACAACAAAGCCATCATATTTACTGTAATTTTCCTTAATCAGTTCTGCAATTTTAACCCAAACATCAGGATTTAAATTTGAAGAGTCGATTAAAGGATCAAAAGCAATGGATGTAAGTTCGTAACCGAATTCTTTCAATTCCGGAACTTGCTTTAGGATGTGGTCGAAGTCGAATGGGATTAGTGAGCCTGTTTCCGGATCGTTTACCATTCCAATGGTTCCACCTGTATATAGTATTAGTATAGAAGTTTGTTTTTTGTCCATTAGGAAGAGTATTATAAATTGAACAAATTTCTAGCATTTCGGCTAGTGATTTCAGCTACATTACTGATATCGGTTTGAAAAATCTCGGCAATTTTATCGGCTGTGTATCTCACATAGGAACTTTCGTTTCTTTTTCCTCTTTTCGGAACCGGAGCCAGGTATGGTGCATCAGTTTCCAGCATAAGCTTTTCGAGTGGCACCTGGGCAACAGTTTTGTCAAGGCCCGAGTTTTTAAAAGTAACAATGCCATTAATACCAAGTAAAAAACCCAATTCGATAGCTTTGTTGGCCTGATCGACATTTCCGGAAAAGCTATGAAACACTCCTTTTAATGGTGAAGCTTTGTAGTTTTCCAGAATCTCGAAAATTTCATTGAAAGATTCCCGGGAGTGAATCACAATTGGCAAATTGTATTCCAGTGCCCAATTGATTTGGGTGTCGAAAGCAATTTGCTGTTCTTTCACAAAGATCTTGTCCCAATACAAATCGATACCGATTTCTCCAACCGCACAGTATTTTTTTGATTCCAACCAATTTTTGCAAAGTTCAAGCTCCTCCTTGTAGTTCTCTTTTACCGATGTTGGGTGTAATCCCATCATTGGGATGCAATATTCTGGAAACATTTTTTCCAAGGCATGCATTGGTTCAATGGATTCAGAGTCGATATTGGGAAGAAGGATTTTCTCAACTCCTGCCTCTTTCGATTTCTCAATGATCTCTTGAATGTCGCCATTGAATTCCTTGGAATAGATATGTGAATGTGTATCGATTAGATTCATGCTTTTACTTTTTGTGCAAACTTATTGAATCGCAACTGGAAAACAAAAGGAATTAGAGATTGAGTATACTGATTATTGGTGGGAGAGTGGGGTTTTGCTTTTATGCACTTACCAATTGGTTGAAAAAAAAGCCGGCAGAGCCGGCTTCCTTATATATTAGGCGTGATTTTGTATATTATACGCAACCTTGAGCTAGCATAGCTTCAGCAACCTTAACGAATCCACCTACGTTAGCACCTTTAACGTAGTTGATGTGACCGTTTTCTTTACCGAAACGTACACAAGTATCGTGAATGTCTTTCATGATACGACCCAATTTTTCATCAACTTCTTCAGCTGACCAGTTGAAGCGCAATGAGTTTTGAGACATTTCCAATCCGGAAACAGCAACTCCACCAGCGTTAGCAGCTTTACCAGGAGCAAATGCCGCATTTTCAACCAAGTAAGCAAGAGCTTCTGCAGTACAACCCATGTTAGAACTTTCTACCACGTATTTACAACCGTTAGCAACAAGTTGCTTCGCATCTTCTTCGTTCAATTCGTTCTGAATTGCACATGGGAAAGCGATATCACACTTAACTTCCCAAGGTTTTTTACCAGCGAAGAATTCAGCACCGAATTTTTCAGCGTAAGGAGCTACAACGTCGTTGTTTGAAGCACGAAGATCCAATAAGTACTCAATCTTCTCAGCATCTAAACCTTCTTTGTCGTATACATATCCGTCAGGACCTGAAACAGTAACAACTTTAGCACCTAGTTCAACCAATTTAAGAGCAGCACCCCAAGTTACGTTACCGAATCCTGAAAGAGCAACAACTTTACCTTCTAGAGTTTCGTTGTTTTCTGCAACCATGTGCTGTGCAAAATAAACAGCACCGAAACCAGTAGCTTCCGGACGAATCAATGATCCACCAAACTCAAGTGGCTTACCAGTTAATACACCAGTAAATTCGTTACGAATTCTCTTGTATTGTCCGAACATGTAACCAATTTCACGACCACCAACTCCAATATCACCAGCAGGTACGTCGGTGTTAGGACCAATGTGTTTACAAAGTTCAGTCATGAAGCTTTGGCAAAAACGCATGATTTCGTTGTCTGATCTTCCTTTTGCGTTGAAGTCAGAACCACCTTTACCACCACCCATAGGTAGAGTAGTTAATGAGTTTTTGAAAGTTTGTTCGAAACCTAAGAATTTTAATGCACTTAAAGTTACCGAAGGGTGAAAGCGCAATCCACCTTTGTATGGTCCGATAGCACTGTTAAACTCAACACGGTAACCGCGGTTGATTTCTACTTCGCCATTGTCGTTGATCCATGGTACACGGAACATGATTACGCGCTCAGGCTCACACATTTTTTCAAGAATCTTAGCAGCTTTGTACTTTGGGTTAGAATCATAAGTTTCCCAAACAGTTTCTACTACTTCTTGTACTGCCTGATGGAACTCCGCTTCACCTGGAGTTGTAGCCTTAAGGCTATCCATGAATTCAATTATCTTTGCTTCCATATCCAAACTTGTTATGAAATTAAAATTGTTTGTTGTGTTTTAATTATTAGTTCTGGTGTCAAATGTATATAAATTTTCATAATCACAAATTAAAAGCTGATTTTTTTTACAACGTTTTCGTAAGTTTTAAAATGCAGAGAATTAGTTATTTACGAAGATGCTGTTTCTGTTCTACAACATGAAACCATAAAAATCGACAATTTTCATGAATTTAAGGAGTAGATTTTTCCCGGATGAGACTTAATCATGCCATCAAATTCTAATTTTAAAAGCAAACTTGACACCTTGCTCATCGGAAAAGAACTTTTCAAACAGATCAAATCAATCGGTGTTTTTTCAGATTCCTGAAGTGCAGCAATTATTTTTTCTTCTTCTTTTGTTAATTCTATAAAAAGTTTGGTTTGAACCTCTTTTGTTTTGCAAACTTGATCATCCCAACCTAGTATGTATTCTAAATCGGCAATGCTTTCTATTAAATGTGCCTGATTGGTTTTTATAAGGTAATTGCATCCTTCAGAATACTTGTCGTTTACTCTTCCTGGAAAAGCGAATACATCTCTGTTGTAAGAATTGGCAATTTCAGCTGTTACTAGTGAGCCTCCTTTTCGTGCCGATTCAATAACTATGGTGGCATCTGACATGCCTGCAATTATTCTATTGCGACGCACAAAATTTTTGGGATCAAATTTACTTTTGGATGTAAACTCGCTAACAATTGCGCCTCCTTTGTGAATTATTTCTTGCGCATATTTTTTATGCTGTGCCGGATACATTTGTTGAAATCCATGACCAATTGCAGCTATGGTTGGAAGATTGTGATGTAAGGCTGCTTTGTGTGCACAAATATCAATACCATAAGCCAAGCCACTAATGATGTTGGTTTTAATTGATTTTTTTGATAGTTTCTCTATAAGTTTGTTGCATTGCTCTTTTCCGTATTCACTGGCATTTCGTGTTCCCACAATACTAATGTGTCTGTTTGCATTTAAATTGGCATTGCCTTTATAATATAATGTGCATGGAGAATCGGAGCAATTGAGTAATCTTTTAGGATAATTTTTATCGAGATAAAATGCGAGCTGTATCTCGTTTTGTTCGATAAACTTTAACTCTTCTTCGGCATAAAGAAGAGCTGATTTTCTGTCTAACCGTTGAGTAAATGCCTGTCCAATTCCCGGAATCTTTTGAAGATTTTGTTTCTTCTCTGTAAAAAATGCTTCCAGACTGCCAGTGTAAGCAATGGCTTTTTTAATGTTTACGGGGCCAAATCCATTTATAAAACTCAAAGCTACTTTGTAAATTTTATCCATACATTATATAATAGGTATATACCGATGCAGATGTGAATTTACAAAATATTCATAAAGCAAATGTGGTTCCGATGGTTAAAAAGCCGGCATTTCCCCAACCTAATTCTGTAAACAAGCCAAATTGATTCGAAAAATGATAACGTGCGCCAAATAAAATTCCCAAATCGAATAGGAGTTCATTGGATGTGTTATCGGAATAAATAAGGAAAATAGGATCTGAACTTGCGCTTGGCCTTGTGTTTTTAAATTTCTGATGTTCTAATGAAAATCCGGCTTTAACCGAAGTGTATAAATCAACATCATGGCCGGTTGAAATATTTATGCCCGACAGCCAATCGTTTAATTCGTAAGTAAGTACACTGCCCAATCTGTAATAATTGTAATTTGTTTTGCTATGGCCAAAATTGTATTCATGTTTTTGCCCTGCATATCCAATATACGCACCAATACTTAAATTATCCTGCCATTCTTTTTCAAGTTGTATTAATACAGAAGGATAATTGGTTTCGTTTGATCCTGCAAAATTGTGATCGAACTTTCCGTATTTTCCTAAAGGGATTCCAATGTTAAGCCTTATATTTTTGGTTTGTGCAAATGGGTTAAATGATAAAGTGCATAGCAGAACTGCTGCCAGAATTTTCAA
>JAOARS010000457.1 GCA_025210415.1 Marinifilum sp.
CTCTAAAAGCAACTTTGGGCTGGGCTATGTAATTATTACCTCTTTGCAATAATTTTCCATTTGTCATTGTTGCTCTAATTCTATCTGATGTAAATCCAGGAGCAGAGATACTTACCGGATTTTCAACCCCAACGTAGAAAACATTCATTTTAGTAGGAGAAACTACAACATTTGGTTCTGCTACGATATATTCACTTTCAAACCTTCTTTCAACAGTTCCTCCTGATGGTGTTTGGAAAGTTAATAAACCAGCCCATTTTTTTACTCCAATTTCGTTAGCTTTTGCTCTGTAAATACCACGTCCTTTTTCGTCAAAATTGGTAAGTTTTCCATAATCATTAACTATCACTGTAGGATCTTGTGTTGTATCAACAGCTGCCAAAAACACTTTAGCTTCATAAGTATCACCTTTTAGTATATAACTTGATTTGGCATATACTTCAGCCCTTAAATCATTAAATTTAAAAGATTCAGCTTCAATTTGATTAAACAAATAATTCACTACATCAGCTTCTGTATTTCGAATATCTGATTGAATTTTAGATAATAATGTAACTGCACCTATAAGAGGTGTATTAGAAAACTGTTGTGATTCCCATGAATGATTAGGTCCGGACTTCTTGGTTTTAGCAGGTTTATCAGTGTTTAGGTTTCCTTTAATTGAATGAATTAAAGCGGTATCTGTTTCTGATATCATTCCCAAAAGAAGATTCCTGTAGTTTGAAATGGTTTCTTTTAGCTTCTTTCCATGGCCACCTACAATCATAACTTCAGCAGGAATATCCAGGTTATCTTTACTCTTTATAGCTTTTAAGCTTGGATCATAATCATCACCATCGGCTTTTTTTACAATTTTGTGCTTTAAACTATCTATCATTGTAACCAATTCGTTGGAAGATTTTCTAATCTTCTCAGAATTTTCATATGAATCTTTAACCTTGGTTGGATTTACATCATAAGCTGTTTTAAAAGCATTATAAGTTTGTTTATTTTTTTCCTCAAAAGTTGAAGTTGTTTTGGCTAAACCATTATCAATTATCGTGAATGCCTCCAGTACTTCATCCGATACATTTATCGCCAACATTGCTGTCAGAAATAAATACATCATTCCAATCATCTTTTGCCGTGGCGTTTCTTTACAATTCGTTGCTCCCATTTCAGCTCAGCTTGATTCTTAGTACTAGTTCTTTTTAGAATGATCCATTGCACTTAGCATGTTACCGTAAATGGTATTTAGTGCAGATAGATTTTGATTCAATTGCTCAGTTTCCTTGCGATGAGTTTGTGCATTTTCAAGCGATGCTGTAAGTGCCTGTAGAACCTTATCTAAATCCTGACGCACAGTTTTCGAATTTTCCATTTGCTCATTGCTTTGCTTCAATTGCAATTCGTAAATTGCATTCAGCGATGAAAGATTCTTATTCATTGCCTCCATTGAGGAATTAAAACTTCCACTGTTTTCAGAAATTTTACCAAAATCATTTTGCAATGACTGATCTATTTTCTGATAAGAGTTCAATAGATTATTTCCAGACTCGTTCACCTTACTCGCAAATTCTTTTCCAGAATTCTCGATTGAAGATGCAGTATTTTGGTATGAAGAACTAAGCTTATCAGCAAACTCTTTACCCGAATTTTCAATTGAAGAAGCTGCACCTTGATAGGAAGCACTTAATTGATCTGCCGATTCTGAAAGTTGCTGAGTAGTATCTGCATATTTACCTGAAAATTCACCAACCGATTCAGATGCTTTCTGCATGGTTTGAATGTAACCATCAGTTGCTCTTGCAGCATCAGACAAGTTTGATAAATTATCAGCCGCATTGGTCAGCTTGGCTAAACCTTGGCTTAAGTGCGATAGTTTATCAGGTTCTACACTAATTTTTTCAAGCAACTGTTGTAGTTGTTCTAATCCTTCAGCTTGAACACCGCCCCCTGAAATCATAGTTTCGCGAGGTTCTAAACCAATTAATTCAGGATATACCAAACTCCAGTCTGGTTGTTCGTGTGGTGGTTCAAATGCTGAAAAGAAAAAGATAATTGCCTCAACAGACATACCAATGGTTAAAAGCAAGCCTGCATAAGGGTAATGCATAATTTTAAATAAGGCACCGATAAGTACAATTGATGCTCCCCAACCATACACGTAGCCCATAAATTTTTTCCATCTCGGAGATTGTACCAGTTCTGTAATATTCATGTCGGATTTATTGAAAAGGTCTTAAAATAAATAGTATATGAGTAGATTATCTACCTAAATGAGTTCTCACACAGCGGAAACCAATATACGACTTTGCAGTATCCTGATATTCGTATGTTCTGGTTGCGCATTGCAAATAGTAACCAATGTCTTTCCATGATCCACCTCTAATCACTTTTCTCTTCAACGCCGGAGGATCTTCAGGAAGTGCATTGTATTCATAATTCGGATTCATATCGTGTGTGAAAGAATAGGCTGATTCGTCGTAAGCTCCCGAAGTCCATTCTGCAACATTACCTGCCATATCATAAAGGCCAAATTCATTAGGTTCGTAACTTCCTACAGGAAGAGTTACCAAGCCACCATCGTCAACATAGTTTCCTCGTAATGGTTTAAAATTGGCTAAGAAACATCCCTGATCGTTTCTTGTATATGGGCCACCCCAAGGATACATATTCTGAGAAATACCACCACGAGCAGCATATTCCCATTCCGATTCGGTTGGTAAACGGTAATCTTGAACAGGGTAATCTCCTTCAGCTTTTAGTGCCGAATTATGGAAACGAGTTCTCCAAATAGAAAAAGCAGTTGCTTGTTTCCAGGATACTCCCACTACAGGATAATCATCGTAACCAGGATGCCAGAAATATTGCTTGGTCCAAGGATCATTGTACGAGTACGTAAAGTCCTGAATCCAGCAAAGCGTATCAGGGTAAATATTTAATGCTTCTTTCATGATAAAAGAAGATCTGTCTTCAATTTGTTTTCTACCACCTTTGTAGTCGTCAACCATACCTTCGTATTCACCAGTTTCGTAGTTGTAACGATTCGACTTTTTAGCTGCTTGTTGCAGATCAACCCATTCATACTGGTATTTCAGTTTTCTTGTATCGATTTCCTTGTTACGGAAAAATCGTTCGTGCTCTGGCAGATACATTTCCTCCAGAATTTCAACATACTCTTCGTCATTCCAATCTAATCTTTCTTCCCAGTTAATAAAAGGAGGATCGATAGGATTACCATTTTCGTCTTCGGCAATTAAAAACTCTTCGAATTGTTGTCCTAGCAACTGACGAGCAATAGAATCACGCACCCAGTATACAAACTGACGATATTCATTATTGGTAATTTCTGTTTCATCCATCCAAAATGATTCAACAGAAACAGTTTTGGCAGTAGCGTTTAGTGCCCAAGCCACGTCTTGATCGTTTGGCCCCATTGTAAAACTTCCTCTCGGAATTTGTACCATACCGTAAGGTTTTGGCTCAAACCATTTCCCTCTTTGACCGGCACCAACAAGTTCTCCGTTACCTGTGCGGCTTCCGCACGATGATAAGAACAATAAAACAATTACACCAAGTGTTGTAAGTAGTTTATTCATAGTGGTTTTGTAAATTGTGCTAAAAGCACAGATTTTTAATGTTTTTTATAAAAATCGAATACTCTTATATTTTTGATTTCGGCTTTCTAATTTAGTGTTGAATCTGTACGTTAACAGAAATTCATGAGATGCTTTTGCAATTTTAGATGTTGAAATGTCATAAGCATATCCTATTTGAATTCCATTGTTAAATAATACACCTACCATTCCAACTATTGCATCATCAACTCTATATGAAACGCCTCCCCAAATCTTTTTATTGTATCGTAACAAACTGTTTACATCAATTTGAGAAACAACGGCATCAGTTTTGTAAAAAATCGAAGGCATTACTTCCCAGCTATCATCAAGTTTTAACGTATATCCAGCCGTCGCATAATAATGTCTTGCCAAATATATTTCAACCGATTCGTTATATGCAACCGATGGCTCCGTGACATGCAATACGGAAAGACCTGCATAAAAGTTATCGGTTTGGTAAAAAATTCCTAAACCAGGATCTAATACCATTTTACTTTCATCAATGTTTGGTGCACCTAAATCTTCCTGAGCCGTAGGATAATTTTCTCCTTCAGGAACAAACCATTCGCCTTTTAGAGCGTTGTTTTGAAATCCAACACTAATACCAAAATGCAAAGAACCATTACTTATTTTTTTCTGATAAGAATAACTGAATTTTACTCCTGTATTCTTTTCAAAACCCAACTCGTCTCTCACAATACTAAGTCCTAAGCCATGTGTTGTACCTCCAAAGCGAACTGGTGTACTTAGGTTTACAACTGTCGTAACAGGTGCATTGTCAAAACCAACCCATTGTTGGCGGTTAATTGCTGAGACAACAATATCCTTTTCGGTACTTGCAAAAGCAGGATTTACGGAAAGGATATTAAACATATTTTGACTGAACTGTGGATCCTGTTGTGCTCTCAGAATCAGAGCAAAACAAATGAATATTATGACGAAAAATATTTTTTTCATGAAAAATTTTATAGTTCAGTAACGGTCAAAAACTGCGAGGAGTAAAGTAAATAAAAATAAATCGTCCTTACAAGTTTTATCAGAGGTTCAAGCGCTTTTATCAACAAATTTCAGTTGTCTATTTTGAATATATTTTTGTTGTCAAAACATTAAATTAAACAAATTAAAAGCACGACAGATATAAAATCAATCCTATTCCAGATAAATAATGTAATCCTTATTTACGGAGATTTTTTTATTTTGTTAATACATTTTTTGTTTTTTCAAATTAAATTAACAATAAAGCAATGCAAAATTGAAGAGAAATATTCTCTAAAGGCAATAAAAAAGGGCTGTCCATAAAATAAGAACAACCCTTAATTTTTTCGAAAAAATTATTTTTTTGCCTTTTTAGCAGTTGTAGTTTTTTTCTTTGTCGCTGTAGTTTTCTTTTTCGTCACCGTTTTTTTAGTACTCGTCTTCTTTGTACTTGCTTTTTTGGTGGTTTTCTTTTTCGGACCTTCTTTAATAATTTTCATACAATCTTCGAAACTTAAAGTTTTCGGATCTTCTATGTCTTTTGCCAAACGGAAGTTCTCTTTCTTGTATGAAATGTAAGGTCCCCAACGACCATTTAATATCTGAATTTCAGGATCTTCATCAAAAGATTTGATGAATTTCTCACGATCTTTCTTTCTCTTTTCTTCAATCAATTCAATTGCGCGAGGTAGATCAATTTCCATAGGATCATCTACATCTTTTTTAAGTGATGCAAATTTACCATCGTGGCGAACGTAAGGGCCAAATCGGCCAATTGCCACAACAACCTTTTTATCTTCGTATAAACCTAAATCTCTTGGAAGTTTAAATAAATCTATAGCTTCTTCCAAACTTATGGTTTCCAAGTGCTGACCTGGACGAAGACTTGCAAATTTTGGAGCTTCGGCATCTTTATCTTCCGAAGTTTCACCCAATTGTGCCATTGGGCCATACCTTCCAATTCGTACCAAAATTACTTTACCTGTTTTCGGATCTTCTCCTAAAATTCTTTCACCTGTTGATCGTTCCGAATGCTCAAGTGTTTTTTCAACATTATCATGGAAAGGATTGTAAAATTTACCAATCATCTCATGCCAGATCATTTTTCCCAAAGCAATGTCGTCGAACTCTTTCTCTACATCAGCAGTAAAGTTGTAGCTCATTACATTCGGGAAATGTTCATTTAGGAAATCAGTAACAACCATTCCGATATCAGTAGGGAATAGTTTCCTTTTCTCAGCACCTGTAATTTGTGTTTTTACTTCTTCCGAAATGTTGTTGTCTTTCAGGTTAATTACCTCGTATTTTCTTTCAACTCCATCTCTCGACTCCTTAACTACATAACCGCGATTTTGCACTGTAGTAATGGTTGGAGCATAAGTTGATGGACGACCAATACCAAGTTCCTCAAGTTTTTTAACCAAACTGGCTTCGGTAAATCTTGATGGACGATAAGTGAAATTCTGAGTTGCATTCAGGAAATTTTCTGAAACAGGGTCGTTCACCTTAACATTTGGTAATAAAGTTTCTTCTTGCTTGCCATTTTCATCGTCGGTAGATTCCATATAAACTTTTAGGAATCCATCGAATTTGATCATTTCTCCGGTAGCAACGAATTCTTTCCCATTGGTAGAAGCGGCAATTTTAATGTTGGTTTTCTCTAACTTGGCATCGCTCATTTGCGAAGCAATTGTTCTTTTCCAAATTAAATTGTACAATCGAATTTCATTTGACTCTCCCTGAATTTCCTCTTTATTTAAATAGGTAGGACGGATTGCCTCGTGAGCTTCTTGCGCTCCCTTATTTTTGGTTTGATATTTTCTGATTTTTACATACTCTTCGCCATGACGCTTCGTAATTTCTTCCTTAGCTGCAGCCAATGCAGAATCAGCAAGGTTTACCGAGTCCGTTCTCATGTATGTAATGTTTCCGGCTTCGTACAAACGCTGAGCAACAGCCATTGTTTGTGCTACCGAAAATCCCAGCTTTCTACTTGCTTCCTGTTGTAAGGTAGAAGTTGTAAAAGGAGCTGCAGGTTTACGAGTAGAAGGCTTTTTCTCTATATCGCTTACTTTATAGTCGGCATTTTTACAAGTTTCTAAAAACTCTAAAACTCCTTCTTTGCTGGCAAATCGTTTAGGATGTTCTGCTTTTAAAGTTTTTTGAGTGCCGTTTTCTTCTGTAATAAAGAAATTGGCAACCACTTTATAATAACTCTCAGGCTTAAAAGCAATGATTTCTCTTTCTCTTTCAACCAAAAGGCGAACGGCAACCGACTGAACACGTCCGGCTGAAAGTTGAGGTTTTACTTTTTTCCACAATACAGGAGAAATTTCAAAACCCACAAGTCTATCTAAAATTCTTCTTGCCTGCTGTGCATTTACAAGATTATCATCAATATTACGAGGATTTTCGATTGCATTTAAAATTGCATTCTTTGTAATTTCGTGGAATACAATTCTTTTGGTGTTTTCCTTTTTCAATTTCAGCACCTCGAATAAATGCCAGGCAATAGCTTCTCCTTCGCGGTCTTCATCGGATGCGATCCAAACCGTTTTGGCTTCCTTGGCCAATTTCTTTAATTCTGTAACTACCTTTTTTTTATCTGTAGATACAATATATTTAGGTGTGAAATTGTTTTTGATATCAATTCCAAAATCCTTTTTTTCCAAATCCCGAATGTGCCCAAAGCTTGATTTTACCAAGAAATCCTTGCCTAAAAATTTCTCGATTGTTTTTGCTTTTGCAGGGGACTCAACTATTACTAAATTCTCTACCATCTCGAATCTGTTCTTTGGAAAGTTTAGGTTAAAATTTTTGCAAAGTAAAACAATAAGCTACCTAAGTTCAAAATTTTGTGGTAATTATTTTAAAGGAGCCTTGTTATAATGTAGCTGAAAAATCAAATAAAATGCAGAAAAATACGTCTTATATCTTAGAATATAATTTGCTATTTTTACAGCTCAAAAATAAAATTAGAAGGAGTATGACTGAAATCAATCCTAATATGGAAATCGACCCTGGTACAGAAGTTACGAAAGAATCGCGCTTGAAAACATACAAAAAGCCATTGCTGATTTTTTGGTCTGTTTTTTTAGCAGGTATTATTGTAGCTGTTCTTTTTTTTGCAGGTGTTTCGAATGGAACTTTTGGATTTATGCCAACATTTGAAGAGTTGGAAAATCCGAAGAGCAGTTTGGCAACAGAAGTTTATACTGCTGATGAAGAACTGTTAGGAAAGTTTTATTTTCAGAATCGATCGTTTATCGATCATGATGAACTGTCGCCATATTTGATTGATGCTTTAATTGCTACCGAGGATGTTCGATTTGAAACTCATTCGGGAATCGACCTTCGTGGTTTGGTTCGTGTTGCAAAGGGTTTGATTACAGGAGATAAAAATGCTGGTGGAGGTAGTACCATTTCGCAGCAGCTTGCCAAAATGCTTTTTCCGAGAGAGGAATTTAAGAGTAAGCTTGATATTGTTTTCAGAAAATTCAGGGAATGGGTAATTGCTGTAAAGCTTGAGAGAAGTTATACCAAGGAAGAAATCATGACAATGTATTTTAACAAGTATGATTTCCTGAACCTTGCTGTAGGAATAAAATCGGCAGCAAACGTTTATTTCAATACAACTCCTGATTCTTTAAAGTTAGAGCAGGCAGCCATGTTGGTTGGTATGGCGAAAAATTCATCTTACTACAATCCTCTTCGCCGACCGGAATTGACTAAAGACAGACGAAATGTTGTTTTGGCACAAATGGTTAAGTATGATTATTTGCAAAAACAGGTTTACGATTCGTTGAAAAATTTACCATTGGGAATTGATTATCAGAAAGTAGATCATAAACGTGGTATGGCTCCTTATTTTAGAGAATATTTACGAATGTCTTTAACGGCTAAAAAACCCGAAAGAAAGAATTATCCTTCATGGAACTTGCAGAAATTTAAGCAGGATTCTTTGGAGTGGGAAATTAATCCTTTTTATGGATGGTGTAACAAAAACCAAAAAGCTGATGGTACGCCATACAATATATATAAGGATGGCTTGAAAATATATACTACTCTTGATTCGAGAATGCAGAAATATGCCGAACAAGCTGTAGAGGAACATTTGGGTTTGGATTTACAGAATGGTTTTGATCGTGAAAAAAAGAATCATAGAAATCCTCCTTTTTCTGATGATTTATCAGACGAGGAAGTTGCACACAATCTTGACTTATCGATTCGTAGAAGTGAAAGACATCGGGTATTAAAGAAGAAAGGGATGTCGTTCGAAGAAATTAAAGAGAACTTTAACAAGCCTGTAAAAATGAAGATATTTACATGGACAGGCGAACGTGATACCATTCTTTCTCCGATAGATTCCATGTTGTATTACAAAGGATTTTTGCGTGCCGGTTTCATGTCTATGGTTCCTCAAACAGGCGAAGTAAGAGCTTATGTTGGCGGGCCAAATTACAAACACTTTATGTACGATATGGTTACCTTGGGTAAACGTCAGGTAGGTTCAACCATTAAACCATTTTTGTATACTTTGGCAATGCAAGAAGGATTAACGCCTTGCGATAAGGTGCCAAATATTCCTCAAACATTTATTTTGCCTGATGGATCTCCGTGGACTTCGAGAAACTCAACCGAAGCCAGGAGTGGCGAAATGGTAACTCTGAAATGGGGATTGGCAAATTCAGTTAATAATATTTCAGGTTGGGTTCTGAAACAAACAAAACCTGAAGCTGTGGTTGCAATGACACGGAAAATGGGAGTAATAAGTAAAATTGAAGCCGTTCCTTCAATATACTTGGGAACTTCTGACATTTCGGTATACGAAATGGTAGGAGCTTATGGTTCTTTTGTAAATAAGGGTGTATATATAAAACCCCGGTTTATTACCAAAATTGAGGATAGCAAAGGGAATTTAATTGCTCAGTCGGTTCCGCAAAAAACCGAGGTAATGAATGAAAGAACGGCTTACCTGATGACCAATTTGTTACAGGGTGTTGTAAATAAAGGAACTGGTGTTCGTTTAAGGATTAAATATCAGTTAAACAATCCAATTGGAGGAAAAACCGGAACAACTCAGAATCACTCAGATGGCTGGTTTATGGGCATTACGCCGGAATTGGTATCGGGAGTTTGGGTTGGTGCTGAAGATAGAGCCATTCGCTTTGAAGGGATTCGGTTAGGACAAGGTGCAAATATGGCATTGCCGATTTGGGCCTTGTACATGCAAAAAGTTTATGCCGATCAGAGTTTGAATATCTCACAAGGAGATTTTGAAAAACCTCGTGGGGTAAATATAAACTTAGATTGTGATGCGGTTTCCGATGATGATGCAAGCGACAATGCAGAAGATTTTGATGATGAAGATTTCTTCTAATACCATTTGCATATCGAAATAACCGAAGCATGTCGGGATTTCTAAAGATGCATTGCGAACGTAGTGAAGCAATGCATCTTTAGAAATAAATTGATGTAAAAATCAGATTTAAAATCTGTTGCAAGATCGAGTATTTTTGTTTAAAATTGTACTGCAATTCAGGTTCTCCGACAGGAGAATAATAGGGAATCCTGTTTAAATCAGGAGCTGTCCCCGCAGCTGTAAGTTCCGATTCAGCAATGAATCTGTGTTTTTAACAAATGTTCCACTGACAGGCAACTGCCTGTTGGGAAGGAGTTGAAAGCCGGAGCAAGCCAGAAGACCTACCTGGGTTATGGATTTTAGCTTTCGGGCATGAAAAGCAGAAAAGATTCAGTTTATCCTTTCTATTCCGATGCTAGCAGATTCGGTACGCCAATCCGATTCGAAAAAATTCATAGTAACTGTTTTACTATTGAGGATGTCTCGCCAAGGCATCCTCTTTTTTTGCCTAAAAATCTGGAAAAGTTAAACAATTGGATGGCCAAAAAAGCGATGTAATCGTCATTTAAAATTCCTTGCCTTTATAAATTTCGTACCCGCAACTTCTGCTTTTAATCTCTTACTTGGACGAAAGGCAATTTTGGTATTTGTAATCTTTCTTGCTGTAACTTCCTGTTCTGTATTGCATCCCTCGCCCGATGCATGAAGGGAGAAAATACCTAAACCTTCCAAATCGATACTGCAATTGTCTTTTAATAAATCAGGAATTTCTTTTATGAATGCATGTAGTACACCCATAACATCAGCTTCGCTAAAAGTTGACATTTTTTCAATGTGTTCACATAGCTCCTTCATTTTTACGGTTTTTCGATTGGTAATGCGGGGATAATACTTGTATTCTCCACCACCTTTAACACCCGGACTTGCATATTTTACAACTTTATATTCTACGCTCATAACAATTGGTTTAGGGTACTTTGTAGTTTCGTTTTAATGAGCCTTTGCTTAGATCTAAAAGCTCGATACCCTAAGTTATGAAATTATAACACGTGTCAAAAATAATTTTAACACGTGTCAAAAAATACTTTAACACATGTTAAAAATTCACACCGAAGTTTGAGAATTCATAAGCTCACAGTTCAGATTGTAGATTTGTAACTGTGGTTTGTATAAATACCTACTGTCTGAATAAAGTTTGGAATACCTGACCCACCTTGCTTACCAAATGTACTTTGATTTTAAACTTAGAGATATCCAGTCCTTTTAAATTGTGTTTTGGAATAAAGATTTGCTTGAAACCTAATTTCTCCGCTTCGCTAATTCGTTGGTCGATTCGGTTAACCGGACGAATTTCTCCTGATAAACCGATTTCACCTGCAAAGCAAACTTCTTTTGGGATTGAAATATCGGTGCTGGAAGAAAGTACTGCAATAATCACTGCCAAATCGATAGCAGGATCGTTTACTTTAATTCCTCCGGCAATGTTAAGAAAGACATCTTTGGTTGAAAGTCGGAAGCCGGCACGCTTTTCCAATACTGCCAGCAGCATATTCAAACGGCGCAAATCGAAACCTGTTGATGAACGCTGAGGAGTACCATATGCAGCTGAACTAACTAGTGCTTGAATCTCAATTAGAAAAGGACGCATTCCTTCAATTGATGCTGAAATGGCTGTTCCACTCAAGCTTTCATCTTCCTGTGAAAGAAGAAGCTCTGATGGATTAGAAACCTCTCTCAAACCTGTGTGCTGCATTTCGTAAATTCCCATTTCGGAAGTTGATCCGAAACGGTTTTTGGTTGCCCTTAGAATTCGGTACATGTGGTTTTGATCGCCTTCGAACTGAAGAACGGTATCGACCATATGTTCCAGGATTTTTGGGCCAGCCAAACTTCCATCTTTGGTAATGTGCCCAATTAATAATACAGGAACAGCCGATTGTTTGGCATATTGTAGCAACTGAGAAGTACACTCCCTGATTTGCGAAACACTTCCGGGGCCTGCCTCTATTCTTTCAGTTGCCAGAGTTTGAATAGAATCGATTACCACAATATTAGGATTGGTATTTTTAATGTGAGAAAAGATGTTTTCCATAGAGGTTTCGCTCACAATCAGGCAATTGTCGTTATCTGAATTGATACGGTTTCCTCTTAGTTTTATTTGTTGAGCACTCTCTTCTCCCGAAACGTAAAGTGTTTTGTAATTTTTTAGATGCAAAGCAATTTGAAGTGCCAAAGTCGATTTTCCTATTCCCGGTTCTCCACCAATTAAGATTAATGAACCTGGAACCAATCCACCGCCAAGAACACGATTCAACTCTATGTTTTGAGTGTTGTACCTTTTCTCTTCCGAGGATGAAATCTCTGATATTTTTAAAGGCTTATTTTTAGAATCGCCGTTTGACCCAACAACATTTACGTTTTTAGATTTAACAACAATCTCTTCAACAAAAGTATTCCATTCGCCACACGACGGACACTTACCAACCCATTTGGCCGATTCGACTCCACAATTCTGACAGAACCAGGCACTTTTTGTTTTTGCTTTAGCAACCATGAAAATTAATTACGAATTAGAAATTACGAATTACGCTTCGCGTTGTATTTTTTTGATAATTCCTGTTGAAGAGAAACCCTCGATAAAATCTAAGGTTTTAATTTCCCCACCTTTTGCTTTAACAATATCATATCCCACAATATCTTCAGCCTTGTAATCGCTGCCTTTTACCAGAATATCAGGCTGAACGAAATCAATCAGATTGTATGGCGTATCTTCTTCGAAAAGAATTACCATGTCCACAAATCCTAGGGAAGCCAAAAGCAAAGCTCTCGAATATTCATCGTTAATTGGGCGAGTTGGGCCTTTTAGCCTTTGGGTAGATGAATCGGTATTTAAACCAATAATCATTTTATTTCCCATTGATGCTGCTGAGGCCAAATACTCCAAATGTCCACGATGAACAATATCGAAACAGCCGTTTGAGAATACGATTTTTTCTTCCTTAAAACGCCAGGTTTGCAAAAGGTTAAAGGCATCTTCTTTTTGTGTGATTATCTTGTTTTTGATCAATTGTAATTTGTCCATTTTTTAAGATTTTGCTTAAAGGTACTGTATCAGGCAGAGAGAAGCAAAAGAGTTTATGAATGAGATTTACTAATGGGATGCTGGTGCTCTCATTTTAAATGAGGGTATCAATAAGTATAAAATAACTGTATTGATTGTGTATAGGTGAATCTTAAACAGTATTTTCAAGATAAGTTTTTCCCTTTCGAGGGAAAATCCCTACAGGGAAAAGAGTGAATTGGTTTAAATGTCAACATGAACACCCCTCTGCCTGTAGGCATCTCCCCTTAAAATGGGAGAGTCCCGAAATTAAACTATTGTATATCTGATTTTCTGTCTTCAATAAATACATGAGTATAAAGAGTAGTCAGAAGTGAGACCTTCAAAGAAGTTTCTTTCACAAAAAAAAAGCTGATCCCGAAAGAACAGCCTTTGTACGTATTCTAAATAAAATTTAGATCAATTTATTAGTTGCTGTGTCTGGAAATACCAAGCTTGGTTCCCAGCTTTTAGCTTCCTCAAATTCCATCGATGCATAGGAGATGATGATAATCACATCACCAACAGCGCATTTTCTGGCAGCAGCTCCGTTCAAGCAAATGGTACCTGAACCTCTTTCGCCACGAATCACATAGGTTTCTAAGCGTTCACCATTGTTAATATTCACAATCTGAACCTTCTCATTTTCAATAAGGTTTGCTGCATCCATTAAATCTTCATCAATGGTTACGCTACCAACATACTGAAGATCTGCACCAGTTATCGATGCCTTGTGAATCTTCGATTTACAAACTTCAATGTACATTTTAATTTTAACTAATATTTAAAAAGTTATATTATCAATTAATCGAATTTTTCCTACCTGAACGGTGATACATCCAACTTTTACATTGTTTTCTTCCCAGCTTTCAATAGGCTGTAAGTATGTATCATCAACAATTTCAAAATATTCGACCGAAAGATATGGGTTTTTATTGATTTCATCAACTACCCATGCTTTCAATTCGTTTACACTTAATTTGGCTGCTAAGTTACAAGCTTTAAATAAAGTTTCAGATATTTTAGAAGCATTTTTTCTCTGCTCTTCCGAAAGTAGTAAATTTCTGGAACTCATAGCTAAGCCATCTTCCTCCCTGATAATGGGACATGGAACAACATTTACACTTAACTTAAGATCTTTTACCATCTGCTTAATAACAGCTACTTGTTGAAAATCTTTTTGTCCAAAGTAGGCATTGTTGGGAGTAACAATGTCGAAAAGTTTGCTTACAACCTGTGCAACTCCATTAAAATGTCCCGGCCTGTTTTTGCCTTCCATCACATTATCGAGCTGTCCAAAATCAAATGTACGGGTATCTGGTTCCGGATACATTTCTTCAACTTCCGGAATAAAAATTAAATCAGGATTGTATTTTGAAAGTTTCTCAAGATCTTGATCAATACATCTTGGGTAAGTTTTTAAATCGTTCGGATTATTAAACTGTGTTGGATTCACAAAAATACTTACAAGCGTAACATCATTTTCTTTTACAGATTCAGCTGTAAGCGACAGATGACCATCGTGTAAAGCACCCATAGTTGGTACAAATCCTATGCTTTTTCCTTCCTCTTTCAACTTGCTGATTTTTGCTTTTGTTTCAGCAACAAGTTTGATTATTTCCATCCCGTTTCAAAAATCTTACAAAACCATTTCGGTTTTTGGTTGAGACTGCAAATAAAATAAATAAATAATACTTGAGAAATAATAAGTGCATTTAATTGTATTGTAGGTGCTTTAACCCTTAATAAAGATCATGTTTGTTAAATATTTTTATTAATTTTGCGCAGATAATCTGTATTAATATTTAGCGACTATATGGAAAAGACAAAAGTATTGTTTGTTTCACAAGAAATTACCCCTTACCTTCCTGAAACTGAAATGTCTGAAATCGGGAGATATCTTCCACAAGGAATCCAAGAAAAAGGAAAAGAAATTAGAACTTTCATGCCACGTTACGGTTGCATTAATGAAAGAAGAAATCAGTTGCACGAGGTAATCCGATTGTCAGGTATGAATTTGATTATTGATGATACGGATCATCCTTTGATTATCAAAGTGGCTTCGATCCAGGCTGCAAGAATGCAGGTATATTTCATTGATAACGAAGATTACTTCCACAGAAAACAAATTTTGACTGACGAAAACGGAGATGGTTTTGCAGATAACGATGAAAGAGCGATTTTCTTTGCTCGTGGAGTGTTGGAAACAGTTAAGAAATTACGATGGGCACCGGATGTTGTTCACTGCCAGGGATGGTTTACAGGTTTAACTCCATTATACTTGAAAAAGGCATTTAACGAGGATCCGTTGTTTACCGACACCAAAGTTGTTTTCTCTGTTTACGATGATGAGTTTGCAACTCCTTTTAGTTCTGAGTTTAAATCAAAAGCAATTATTGAGGGCGTTGAGGAAGATGATGTGCAAGTGTTGGAAGAAGCTAATTATGTAGCACTTCATAAGTTGGCTATAGATCAATCGGATGCGATTATTATGGGTAGTCCAAATATTAACGAGGAAATTAAAGCTTATGCCGAAGCTTCGGGTAAGCCATTTATGCCATATAAGAATAAAGAAGAATACGTTTCAGCCTATTCAGATTTTTACGATGAATTGGTTGCTGAATAAAGTAAGGCTATAAAAATATTTAAAGTGCATTTTAACTTCGGTTTCAATGCACTTTTTGTATAGATATAAATGTGGTTAAGTTTGGTTGGTAAACGAACTTGTTATATTTTTAGGTTGAATTTATTGATAATTGAAATTAAGGTCAGGTTTAAAGCTAATTCAGATAAAAATTAAGCTTGTAGCTTATTATTTCAATTTAAAATTATAAACCGATCCTGATTGGTACCGGGATTGAAATTTAAGTATTTATGTGTGGAATAGTTGGATACATTGGCGATAAGGATGCTTATCCTATTTTGGTCAATGGCTTAAAAAGATTAGAATATCGCGGATATGATTCTGCTGGTATTGCACTTCGAACAAACCAAACTCAGGTTTTTAAGTGCAAAGGAAAAGTGAACGACCTGGAGAATCATGTTAAAGGGCATGATATTTCGGGCTCGGTTGGAATTGGACATACACGTTGGGCAACTCATGGCGAGCCTAATGATGAAAATGCTCATCCTCACCGATCAATGAATAATAAGTTTGTGATCATTCACAATGGTATTATTGAAAATTATTCATTCTTAAAAAAGAAATTGGTAAAAAGAGGTTACACTTTCCAGAGTGAAACAGATACTGAAGTTTTGGCTAACCTTATTGAATATATTTACCTTAAAGGAGAAGTTACAGCAGAAATTGCAGTGCGTTTGGCACTTACAAAAGTTGTGGGAGCTTACGGTTTGGTGGTAATTTGCGAAGATGAACCAAATCAGCTAATTGCAGCAAGAAAAGGCAGTCCGCTTGTAGTTGGTGTTGGAAATGGTGAATATTTCCTGGCTTCTGATGCGACTCCTATTATTGAGTATACTCAGAGTGTGATCTATCTTAACGATGATGATGTTGCTATAATTAATCGTGATGAGTTGGTTTTAAAAACGCTTCAGAACGATAAATTAACACCACATGTTCAGCAATTGGATTTGGATATCGAGCAAATCGAAAAAGGTGGATACGAACATTTCATGCTAAAGGAAATTTTTGAGCAAACCAGTTCAATTCACGATACAATTCGTGGTAGAGTTTCTGCTCAAAACAAAGAAGTGTTCCTTGGCGGGATTAATGATGTAATTCCAAAATTGGTTAATGCACGACGAGTTTTAATTATCGGTTGTGGTACATCCTGGCATGCGGGAATGGTTGGTGAATATTTATTCGAAGAGTTTGCCAGAATTCCGGTTGAAGTTGAATATGCTTCGGAGTTCCGTTACAGAAATCCGGTAATTTTTGAAGATGATATCGTATTGGCAATCAGCCAGAGTGGAGAAACTGCTGATACTTTAGCGGCAATTAAGTTGGCCAAAGAAGCAGGAGCAACTGTGCTGGGTATTTGTAATGTTGTAGGATCAAGTATCCCAAGAGAAACTGATGCAGGAGTGTATACGCACGCAGGCCCTGAAATTGGTGTTGCTTCAACCAAAGCTTTTACAGCTCAGGTTACTGTACTTACCATGATGGCAATGTTGGTAGGTTACCGAAAAGGAACATTGGCAAAGGAAGAATATCATAAGTTAATTGAGGAGTTTGCAAATCTTCCGGAGAAAATTGCTAAAATCTTAGATAAAGATCAGGATATAAAAGAATTATCAAAACGTTATATCGATTCTACTAATGCGTTGTACTTGGGTAGAGGTTTCTTGTTCCCGGTAGCGTTGGAAGGAGCTTTAAAACTGAAAGAAATTTCATATATCCATGCTGAAGGATATCCGGCTGCGGAAATGAAACATGGCCCTATTGCTTTGATTGATGAGCATATGCCTGTGTTTGTAGCTGCTACAAAAGATAAATCTTACGAGAAAATTGTAAGTAATATTCAGGAAGTGAAAGCTCGTAAAGGTCATGTTATTGCAATTGTTACAGAAGGTGATACTGTAATTGCTGATATGGCGGATTACGTGATTGAAATTCCTGAAACATTGGAAGCTTTAGCTCCATTGTTAACGGTGGTTCCATTCCAATTGATCTCGTACTATATTGCCGTATTGCGCGGGTGTAATGTGGATCAGCCTCGTAATCTTGCAAAATCGGTTACTGTAGAATAACATTATTGATTTTCGAATGTATAAAAAGAGCAATGACAATGTCATCGCTCTTTTTTTATTCCACGAAAGTTCTAAATAAATAGAAACTTGTTTATCTTTTTTCGTACTGCTCTTCGTAGTACTTTTCGTAATCTCCTGAAAGGATGTTTTCCAACCAGTTTGTATTTTGAAGATACCAATCGATGGTTTGTTCAAACCCTTCTTCGAACTGAATGCTTGGTTCCCAACCCAGTTCATTTTTAATTTTACTAGCATCAATCGCATATCTCATATCATGACCTGCACGATCTTTTACAAAGGTGATCAGCTTCTGCGAAATTCCAATTTCCTGACCCAACTTCTTGTCCATTATATCGCAGAGTTTTCTTACCAAATCGATATTTGCCCATTCATTATTTCCGCCAATATTGTAAGTTTCACCAATTCTACCTTGGTGGTAAATCATATCAATTGCCAGAGCATGATCCTCAACAAAAAGCCAGTCTCTAACATTCTCACCCTTGCCATAGATTGGTAATGGTTTCGAATTTTTGATGTTGTTGATCACCAGGGGAATCAATTTTTCAGGAAACTGATTGGCTCCATAGTTATTTGAACAATTCGATAAAACCACAGGCATTTTATAGGTATGGAAATATGCTCTTACCAAATGATCTGAACTTGCTTTAGAAGCAGAGTATGGACTTCTTGGATCGTAGGGAGTGGTTTCCAGAAATTTTCCTGTTTCACCCAACGAGCCATAAACTTCATCAGTTGAGATATGGTAGAATCGTTTATTTTCCATATTATCTTTCCAGATTTCCTTAGCTGCATTTAATAAATTTACAGTACCAACAATGTTAGTTGTAATAAATGCCAAAGGATCAGAAATAGAACGATCTACATGAGATTCAGCTGCAAGATGCAGAACACCGTCGAATTGGAAATCTTTGAATAGTTCAGTTACAAAATTCAAATCGGTAATATCACCTTTAACAAAAGTGTAGTTTGGTTTTGCATCAATATCCTTTAGGTTTTCAAGATTACCCGCATAGGTTAAAGCATCTAAATTTATAATCTGATATTCGGGATATTTGTTTACAAATAAGCGAACTACATGAGAGCCTATAAAACCTGCACCACCTGTGATTAGTATTTTTTTGTTCATTTGTATAAAGTTTAAGAGTAAAGCTTATTTTTCTTCATGTTCCATAATGCTAACCTGCCAATTCCAGGCAGAAAGTAATGTTTCATCAAGTGTACTTTCCGATTTCCAGCCTAAAGTTTTGTTGGCAAAAGTTGTATCTGCATAAATTTGTTCAACATCTCCAGGCCTTCTATCTACAATTTTGTGAGGAACCTTTTCTCCGGTAGCTCTTTTAAAGCCTTCAATAATTTCGAGCACCGATACACCCTTGCCTGTACCAACATTAAAATATTCGTAATTCGATTCATTTTTATCTTGCAATAATCTTTCAATTGCTACAACGTGCGCCTTTGCCAAATCAACAACATTAATATAGTCTCTTATGCATGATCCGTCAGGAGTATTGTAATCATTACCAAATACACTTAATTCAGGGCGAATTCCGGCAACTGTTTGTGTTAAAAAAGGAATTAAATTGTTAGGAACTCCCAATGGTAATTCACCAATTTTTGAACTTGGATGCGCTCCTATCGGATTAAAATATCTTAATGCAATTCCTTTTAATTCCGGATGAGCTTTTACAGTATCACGTATAATATCCTCACTTATTGATTTTGTGTTACCATATGGAGATTCAGCCTCTTTTCTTGGTGTTGATTCAGTTACCGGAAGTTGATCTGGTTGACCGTAAACCGTACATGATGACGAGAAAACCAAGTTTGGAATGTTATGTACCTTCATGGCTTCCAAAATATTCATCAAAGAATTTAAATTGTTGCGATAATACATTAATGGTTTTGCAACCGATTCGCCTACAGCTTTATTGGCTGCAAAATGAATGATAGCTGATAAATTAGGGTATTTCTTGAAAAATTCAGCAGTATCTTCCTCTTTGCTCAAGTCAATCAATTCGAATGTTGGACGAATTCCTGTGATTGCTTCGATACCATCTAATACTTCAATTTTTGAATTGGATAAATTATCGGCTACGATTACTTCAAAACCATTGTTTTGCAATTCTACTGCAGTATGAGATCCAATATATCCTGCGCCACCGGCAACTAAAATTTGTTTTTTCATAACATTAGTTAATCTATTTAATAAGTAAAATTAAGCTCTTTTTTATTGAAATGAATCAGTAATTTAATGAATTTAAAATTAATTACGGAATCTATTGATTTATAGTTAATTGATTTTTATACGAAAATAATACATTGGAGTGACATTTATTTTTAATTATATTTGTCTATTATGCTTGAAATATCAAAATATATACAAGATTTATTATTTGTACACGATTGTGTGATTTTACCAGGATTTGGTGGGTTTGTTGCGAATTATCGACCTGCTGAAATTGATGAAAATCAGCAACTTGTTTTTCCACCTTCAAAAGATTTAGGATTTAACCGTAATCTTACGCAAAACGATGGCTTATTAATTAATCATTTGGCAGAATCGGAAAATTTGAGCTATACCGAAGCTGAAAAAGCAGTTTTGTTTTTTGTTGAAGATATTCGAGTTAGAATACAGCGTGGAGAAAAAGTTGAGATTGGTAGCGTAGGCTCTTTTTTTAACAATAGAAAGCATAATTTACAATTTGAACCTGTAGCAAATCAGAATTATTTGGTTGATTGTTTAGGCCTTGAGCAATTTGATCTTCCAAAACTGTATAAACCTATTGAAGAAAGAATTCCATCTATTGTTGATAATACTCAAAAAGTGAAAGGATTCTTCACAACAAAAAGAATTTGGTATACATCTGCGGCAGCTGCCCTATTAGTTACGATTGGATTATTTCCAATGAATTCTGAACGAAATTCGTTGTTGGATTCTGCATCAATGGGGTTTTCGAGCGATAACAAATCATTGACAGAAAGTAATGTTCAATTAAAACCTCAAATTTCTCCTCCTGAAGAATTGGTTAAATATGAACCAAAGGTTGAGAAGAGTACTGTACCTGTTAAAATCTCTAAAGCAACTAAAAACAGGTTCTATTTAATAGCCGGTAGTTTTACAACTATTGAAAATGCAAAAATTTTGCAAGAAGAATTGCTATTAAAAACTTATCCTGCTGTAATTATTAGAAATAAGAATTTATTTTCGGTTGCAATTAATCAATTTGACAATAGAAAAGCAGTTGATCAGTTTAAGAAAAAAGCAATTGCAGCTAATCCAAAATCATCGTACTGGGTTTTAAAGAAATAACAAAAGTTTATTGTATAAAAAAAGCGCTTTCAAATGTGAAGCGCTTTTCTTTTTCAGTATTCTTATCTAATTTCAGAGCCAGGCTTTATAGTTTGATCAGGAGAAATAAATGAAAGTTTTCCATCTGCATCTTCTGCCATAAGTATCATTCCTTGAGATTCAATTCCTTTTAACTTTTTAGGTTCAAGATTAACCAAAATGCTTACTTGTTTACCGATAATTTCTTCAGGCTTGTAATGTTCAGCAATGCCCGAAACCACAGTTCTTTGGTCAATTCCTGTGTCAACAGTTAATTTTAATAGCTTCTTGGTTTTTGCTACTTTTTCAGCTTCTGTAATTGTACCTACACGGACATCCATCTTCATAAAATCATCGAAATTGATATTGTCTTTCGCTGGAGTAACTGGTTTGTTTGCAGCTTCGTTAGCAGCTTTGGTGGCTAATAATTTATCAACTTGCGCTTGAATGGTTGCATCTTCAATTTTTTCGAATAATAAAGAAGCTTTATTAATTTGATGATCAACTTCAATTACATTCTCTCCAATATTTTCCCAGGCTAAAGGTTCAATGTTCAGGAATTCTCTCAATTTGTTAGCTGAGAATGGCAGGAATGGTTCCATTAATGTAGAAAGATTAGTAGAGATCTGAAGACAAATGTTCATAATCGTTTTCACTCTTTCTTCATCTGTTTTAATCACTTTCCAAGGTTCGGTGTCTGCCAGGTACTTATTTCCTAAGCGAGCTAAATTCATTGCTTCTTTTAAAGCTTCACGGAAATGATAGGTTTCTAAACTCTTTTCAACTTGTGCTTTAATTACAGGAATTTCAGCTAAAATTTCTTTGTCGAAATTTGTA